>NZ_DFMZ01000004.1:61543-70007 GCF_002375825.1 Aneurinibacillus sp. UBA3580 | reverse complement strand
AAAAGGCGAACGCCTTTTTCTACTCTGGCTCTTCTTTCCTCCCTTTTCTCCTTCTTTCCCCACGATTTTCACAGAAAAAGAAAAGTGTTCCTTTACCCGAACACAAGGTCATACATATGCTTCCATGTCTCTAAATCAAACACGTCGAGAGCGGAACCATTTCCAATAATACTGTAACCTGTAATAAGTCCGGCCAGCAGGGCAATAAAAAGAAGAAACGGTACAAGCATGATCCTCAAAAGTAGCGGCATACCTGCCCGGCTCTTCGCTCTCTTTTTTACGGAAGACTTCTTTTTCTCCGGCGCCCTTTGTGCGGCGGCATCCGGATATAATGTTTTACGTTGTTCCGGCATTCTATCAACCTCTAAAAATTCGATTGGTAATGTCCATCATCTGGTCATTATAGGACAGCGCCCGCGCATTGAACTGGAGCGCCCGCTGCGCTTCTATAAGAGAGGTCATCTCTTTGCGCAGGTCGACGTTGGACATCTCAAGTCCACCCTGGCGTACAGCGATACCCTGTGTCATTGCTGCACCGTTCGCGTTGCTTAATCGGGCAAATTCGTTCAACTGAGCCCCTTGCGGCAATTGGTAATAATTTTCCCCGACCGGGTGTAATATATTCGGGTTTTGCACGCTATATACGCCGATGCGAGGCCCTATCTGTTCCTCGCCGTTTAAGCGGTACGTAATCTGTCCGTCCGCCTTGACGGTAAAATGGGTGGCTCCTTGCGGAATCGTAACCGGCTGCGGAGTTGCGCCATTATCCATGACATAATCGCCTGCCGCCGTTACCAGCTGCATTCCGCCATTTATAGGCATCCATTTGAGATTGCCGTTTCTCGTAAACAGCGTCGCCTGATCTCCGTTCGCCTGCCGCCGCTGTACACGGAAGAACGCATCTTCCCCTTCCAGGTATAAGTCTGTGGGTATGTCGGTCGTTTTTATTGCGCCCTGGTCGAAACTTGTCTGGATTACCGCCTCTTTTGCGCCAAAGCCCGGACGAGTCCCCGGCGGTGTAAGCCGGCTCGGTTCATGGTAGGCATATGGCTGATTATTTAAATGCCGGATAAGGAAGGAAGCGAACGCGGTGTCCTGACTCTTGTATCCGACCGTATCAGAGTTGGCTATGTTGTTCGCAATCGTATCCACACGCAGCTGCATCGCTCGCATGCCGGAAGCGGCATTAATCATTGAGTGATTCATAACCTACACCTTCTCGTTAAATTTTCCCGACTTCGTTCAACTTCTGCAGCGTCATATCGTACGCCTGCAGCACCCGCTGGTTCGATTCGTAGCTGCGCAGCACAGTCATCAAGTCAATCATCGTCCTGCCCGCGTCTACGTTCGAACGCTCAATGTATCCCTGCTTCAGCGAAACGGCCGGATCATTGGCCGGATTATACAACACCGGTGCTCCCTGGCCCGTATAGCGGAACGTGGTATCCGCTTCTTTCTCCAGGCTGCCGGCAGCGTCATCAATTCGATATAATCCCAACTGTACAGGGACCGCGTTCGGGTTACCCGGCGCAATTAGCTGTCCGGAAGGTGTGATCTGCAGATTCTGTTTATTTAATGGTGCACTGCCCAGCAACGCACGCAAATCGATCGGTTGATTATTGGCATCGAGTACCTGGTAGCCTTCAATCGTAGTCAATTGTCCGGCCTCGTTCATGGATAAGTTTCCGCTGCGTGTGTAGTATGTCTCAGGCTCTCCGTTCTCACCCGGCTTCTGAACAGCGAGAAACATGCGCGGCTGCACCTGTCTGCCGCCGATATCTACAGTCGGCAAACCTTGATCGACGATCGCAACATCCAGCACTTTTCCCGTCTCAAACAGATCTCCCTGTGCGAAATTCGGAACGAGTTCCTGGTTGTATACCCCGTGCGAGAGACGGCCGATCAGCTGGTTCGGTCCCGGGAATGCGGGCAGCCCCGCTACTCCCCCATTCGTATCACGAATGCGCTCCAAAAGCAGTTCGGGGAATGTGCGAAATGTGGAGTTATCCGCTTTGTATCCCGGCGTATTGACGTTCGCCAGGTTGTTCGTTAATGCATCTTGCCGCGCCTGATTGGCAATCATGCCGGAAGCGGCGGCGTCTATTCCACGCAGCATACTCTTCACCTTACTTTTCTATGAGAATTAAGAGGAAAGAAGAAAAGGGAAGAAAAAAGTCTTTGCCTTTTTCCACATTGAAATCATTCCCTCGTTCTCTTCTCTCTTTTCCTTCGTACCGCAAAAGCCAGCCGCCCTTCCCTCGATTTTCCTATCGGGGTTGCGGCTGAAAAGCCATGAGAGTTTTCTTACCTCAAACCACGAAAAAACGATGGATAATGATTTATATTATAGCAACATCATACCAAAAAAAGTATGAGTACGGATACCTATGAAAATATCTTTTTCTTAAGCCTGCGCTGCGCGTGCTGGGGGGACTTGTCCAAATTCTCCAGCATAATGCCGGTTCCTACCGCTACACAGGCCATCGGATTTTCTGCAATCATCACAGGGACTTTCAGCTCTTCCATCAGGAGGCGATCCAATCCGTGCAGCTGTGCGCCACCGCCCGTCAGCATGATGCCATGGTCGATGATATCGGCGGATAATTCCGGCGGGGTACGTTCAAGCACGTTTTTCGAAGCGAGAACGATGGCCTGAGCGACTTCCTGCAGCGCTTCACATACTTCTTCGGACGTAACGGTAATCGTCTGCGGCAGGCCCGTAACCATGTCGCGGCCGCGAATATCGATTTCATCCTTGCGCGATCCGGGAAAAACGGTACCAATTTGAATCTTGATGTCTTCAGCGGTGCGTTCGCCGATGAGAAGCTTGTACTTGTCTTTAATATATTTTATAATCGCGAGGTCACACTTGTCCCCGGCCATCTTAATAGAAGAGGCGGTGACGATGTCTCCCATGGAAAGCACGGCTACATCGGTTGTTCCACCGCCCATATCGACCACCATATTGCCGTACGGCTGGAAAATATCCATTCCGGCGCCTACAGCGGCCACTTTCGGTTCTTCTTCGAGGAACACTTCTCGCGCTCCGCATCGCTGTGCCGCTTCCCGAATCGCTTTCTGTTCAACGGATGTAATATTGGTTGGAGTACAAATCAAGATGCGCGGCCGCGCCATGAATCCTTTTACGCCTATCTTTTTCACAAAATAATTCAGCATGGCTTCCGTAATCTCAAAATCCGCGATCACCCCATCCCTCAGCGGACGAAGGGCGACGATATTCCCAGGTGTCCGTCCTACCATGCGCCGCGCTTCCTCACCGACAGCCAATACACGCTTCGTCATGCTATCAATCGCTACGACCGATGGTTCATCAAGCACAACGCCGCGCCCTTTCACATAGATGACGACGTTGGCCGTACCCAAATCAATTCCCATATCTTTGCCCAACATGTGAGAGCCTCCCTGTAACTGTTATATCATCAGAATATTGTACTACGCATATTGTCCTGTCACAAGGAGAATTTTTACCTAGGCAAGCTCTTCCGCTTCCTCCTTTCGATATGATTTGCTTCTGCGTTTGTACTTAATCTTCGTCGCTTCCCCTCCCCGCAGATGACGGACAGATTTGTGATATTCAAGAATTTCTTTGACTTCGTTTGCTAGTTCAGGACTAATCTCGGGTAACCGTTCCGTCAAGTCTTTGTGCACCGTACTCTTCGACACGCCAAACTCTTTGGCAATCTTGCGAACGGTATTCCGGGTTTCCACAATGTAGTGGCCGATTTTCATCGTCCGCTCCTTGATGTAATCGTGCACGCCTCTCGCCTCCTAAGCTAATTGGTCAGTGGTCTGATACATTATATTGGGGCAAGGGTCTATATATGCGAAAAAAGGCTGATAGCATGTACTAATCAGCCTTTTTTCTTTGTTTTCTCGTATTTTCGTTTTATTTTGCCTGAGTCGTATCGTCCGTTTTCGGCAGATATTGTTCCGGTGCCACCGCTTCTCCGTTTTTGTGTACTTCGAAGTGGAGGTGGATGCCGAGATCTTTCTCAAATACGTTGCGTCCGGCCATGCCGAGGACAGCACCGCGGTCTACCGTATCACCGACGTCTACTTTCGTGTCTTCAAGGCTGGCGTATACGGTAGAAAGGCCATCCTTATGTTCAATTTCAATCTGGTAGCCAAGCATCGGGTCGCGTTCGGATTTTACGACTTTGCCTGCTGCAGCGGCTGTGACTTCAAATGATTTTTTGTCCTTGGCGGCAATAGCAATACCAGTGTTCGGCCAGTATGAATTGTCATACTGCACAAGGGCCGCTTCCTGAGCTTTCTTGTCGGATGTATCATCGAAGAAACCCATCACTTTTTCGGTAGCTTCCAATTTGGCCGGCCAGACAAGCGTGCTGTCAGGGGCATTGACCGGAACAGCAGGTTGCTCATTCGTTCCCTCGGTGACTTGCATCGGTGCCGATTGTTCCTGTGACGCAGCTTTCTGCGGTGCAGGATTGGCCGGGAATTCTTTGCTGTTCTGATACCACATTACGCCCGCGAGAATGATAGCGGCTGCCCCTAAGTACATTGCGGGAAAAATCCATTTTTTTCCGAATAAACGTTTCCATCCGCCAATCTCGACTTTTTGGATTGGTGAGGAAGATTTCGTAGATTTTTTTTGTTCATCCATTGTTTTATCACCTCAGAGATCAGTGTTGACAGGATATGAGGCGAATAAACATGGTGTCGAAATTTTTTGTATAAAGAAAGAAACTTTTTCACTTCAGCCATTTCTCCCCGCTTTCGATTTTTACGCCTTTATAGAAATAGGCGACAATCTCTTCCGCCGTCTTTCCTTCTTTCGCCATGCCATTGGCGCCCCACTGGCTCATTCCGACGCCGTGACCGTACCCCAGTGTGCGGATGATAACTTGATTTTTTTCAATCGACAAGGAAAAATGCGAGGAATTAAGCCCGAGAAGCTCTCTTACTTTGCGTCCGGTAAATGTCTTGTCCCCAATTCTGATTTCTTTTACCCGTTGTCCCACCGTGCGTGAGATGACTTTTTGCCATGTTCCGCTCCCTGCGGCGGCAGGCTGGGCGATTTTTGTTTTCAGCTTTTTCTCCAACTGGTCGACCGTCATCGTAACAGTCTCCTGATAGCGCGGCGATGCGGTATCCCACGGCACCTTTACACTGCGAAGATACGGAATGGTATTTCCCCAGTATTCTTCTGAGTTTTCGGTATAGCCATTGCTGGTAGAGAAGAACGTCGCGTTAATCGGTTCATTCTGATAGGTCAGAACTTGTCCCGCCGTTTCTTCCACCGCCTGGCGGATTCTCGCTTCCTTCCATGTATAGGAGCTTCCCCACCGCTCCCGTTTCTGCTTTTCATCCATATATACCTGATGCTTTACCGTATCGGTTACATGTGCACCCTTCGGTACGTCACTGAAATCTTTTTTGGCGAGGCGAAGCGCAATATACGTTCGCGCCGCAAGCGCCTGGGCCTTCAATGCCTCCATCTCAAATTCGGCAGGCATCTCTCCGGATACAACTCCTGTCACATAATCTTCGAGTGGCACGGTATCAATCTTACCGTTCTCTACCCGAAAGACACGGACGGAAAAGTCGATATATTTTACTGCTTTGTTGGCGGCAGGCGAACTCCGGCTTTCCCGGGTATGCTGCGCCGGCGGTTCAGCGGGGTCCGGGTAGATAAGCACAAGCGTTGACGGTACAACGAGCAGAATGGCAATCATAGCGGCGACAATATAGAGTAATGGTTTCATGGCTCACTCCTTCCGGCTGCCTGGCGGACAACTTATCTCTAGAAATCTATGCATGCAGAAAGGAGAGTATGCTTACGAAAATCGTGAGAAAAGAAGGAGGGGATAGGGGAAATGAGATCCGGAGAAGAAAAAGGCCCTCCTGAGAGCCAGCGCTCCCCGGAGGGTCTTTCGGTAAACAGGCTAATATAAATCTGAAAAATAATCGTTAGGCAAGAGAGGCTTTTGATGAAGAAGCCGCTACAGCCATATCGTCATTTTTCTCTTCCTTAACAAGCTTCACAACCGGCGTATTGTGGCGTTCAATATCTGCGCCCAACCCGCGCAGTTTGCCGACAATATCCACATAGCCACGGTCCACATGATGCAGCTCGGTCACTTCAGTTTCGCCCTCTGCAATCAAACCGGCCAGAATCAGCGCTGCCCCTGCACGCAGGTCAGTCGCTTTCACTTTCGCGCCGGTCAGGCGGGCTTCGCCGTTTACGACAGCGGTACGCCCTTCGATTTTGATGGCGGCACCCATGCGCTTGAATTCATCCACATGCATAAAGCGGTTCTCAAAGACCGTCTCTGTAATCATGCTGCTGCCTTTTGCGGACAGCATAACCGCCATAAACTGTGCCTGCATATCCGTCGGGAATCCCGGGTGCGGAAGTGTTTTTACATCCACACACTTCAGTTCAGACCCGCAATATACGTGAACACCGTTCTCCGTCTCTTCGATAACTACGCCCATCTCGCGCAATTTCGCTACGACAGGCTTTAAGTGGTCGGTAATCGCATTCTCGATAAACACGTCACCGCGCGTAATCGCCGCAGCCACCATGAAAGTTCCTGCTTCAATCCGGTCAGGAATGACGCTATGTACGGCACCAGTCAGACGTTCTACACCATCAATGCGAATGGTATCCGTTCCCGCTCCGCGCACGCGCGCGCCCATTGCATTTAAATAATTCGCCAGATCGACAATCTCCGGCTCCTGTGCCACGTTCTCAATGATGGTCGTGCCTTCGGCTAACGCTGCCGCCATCATGATATTTTCGGTCGCGCCTACGCTCGGGATGTCGAGATAAATCTTCGTTCCCTTCAGCCGACCCTCCACGCTGGCATAAATATAGCCCTGGCCGATCTCCACCTTTGCTCCCATCGCTTCAAAGCCTTTCAGGTGCTGATCAATGCCCCGCGAACCAATGGCGCATCCGCCCGGCAGCGGCATCTTCGCCTGGCCTTTACGTGCCAGAAGAGAGCCCATTACAAGGAAAGAGGCACGCATTTTGCGAACCCACTCATAAGGCGCTTCCACCTCTGACAGGTTCGTAGCATCCACCGTCAGCGTCTCAGCTTTACTATCGTATTGTATGTTCACATTTAGTGCACGAATGACTTCGCTGATTGTATACACATCATCTAATCCAGGTACCTCATGGATTACACTCGTACCTTCTTCTGCCAAAATCGATGCTGCAATGATGGGCAATACGGCGTTCTTGGCGCCATGTACCCGTACTTTTCCGGATAGACGTCGTCCACCTCGGATAATGATCTTGTCCACGTTACATTTCCCCCCGCGTCCTGCTAATATTCCGCTGTAATTATTGGTATTCCTGCTGTTATCATCGTTCCTTGCATATATGTGTCATAATGCATTGCAACTTGCAAGTTCATGGATCGATGGTTCGTCTCAATCATTGTATTAACTTGGGGCGAATAAGCTGAGTAGCTAAGGACCGTTTCTTCTTCCAGACTTTCGACCATTGTTCCTTCCAGAGAAGCCAGCAACTGGCTGGCTTTCTTCTTTTGCAAGTCATTTTCCAGTTTACCACTAAATTTTCCTCTGATACAAGAGATAAATTGCGGTAGTTCGGAACTATTTATGACATTCCGTACATAGTCTGCGGTTATGTTTTTGATTAACGGTACCTGGTTTTCTTTACCCCGGAACGTAAATCCTAAACCGCCGGTAATTTCATTTTTTTCCCTCGGAGAATGAAGGGTTACGTAGATTTTCTGTTCCATTCCTGCACCGTTTGTGCTCTCGCCGCGATATATGCGAATGCCATCCTGTTCCTCTTTCCTCCAGGTGTCAATATTTGCGGTTTTGGCAATGGCTTGCAAAAAAATCTCTGCTTCCTGCGCGGTTTGAAAACGAAAGCCATCCCACTTCATTCGCACCTGAATTTCTTCTACCCGAGCACCTGTCGCTTTGACGGCACCAAGCAGAACGGACGCATCAGCAAATGCACGCTCCACCGTCTGTTCCCGTAAAGCGGAGGATGAAGCTGTACCGGCCAGCACCGGATAGCCCAGCATCATAATGAGTGCAAACGCCGCAAGCAGCAGGGTATACTTCCCCGTTTCCTTCGTTTTCATTTTATATCCCTCTCCCGTTTCTCTTGTTTACTATTCATTCTGCGCGAAAAACGGGAGGCCTATACCGCCTGACACCTAGAAAAATTGCCGCAGCAGTTGTGTCCATCCGAAATAATCGGCGAAAAATGAAGCAACATTATGTCCGATGACAATGGATAGGAGAATCTGCAGCAACTTGGACTGCGGTCCCTTGGGATTGCTGACAAATAAATCAAAACGGAACGCCTGCAACGCCCAGAAGCTCAATGCAATAAACACAAGCGAAAGTAAAATATTAATAATTCCGGCGATCGCCATGATTTTCCCTTCCCCCCTTTCTATTAGCCCAATAAGAAAAACTCGCGGGCGTT
>NZ_DFMZ01000004.1:56041-61432 GCF_002375825.1 Aneurinibacillus sp. UBA3580 | reverse complement strand
TGCCGCTCGTCCTTTTTCCACACAGAAGACAAGCGGCCGCTTTGTGGCCCTTCGGTCGGACCGGCAAAACATCCGGGTACCTCGATGAGGGAGACAATTGCCGGTCTTTTCCTCCCTTAAGGTCCACACGCTCCACACGGAAAAAGCAACGGTTGGCATACGCCTCGCGCGTTTTTCCTCGCTTACGAATGGAGGGAAAGTATATTTTGCTTTATCACTATAAAGCGAAATATACTTTCCTATACCGTAAAAAATGTTCCCCGCTTATTGTATCACAATCAGCATTGGGGAACATTTTCTTCACGCGTATTCTATTCTTATTGCTTACTGCCCGCCGGCCTGGAACATCTGCTGAAGCGGGAAATTGGTATGAATGTACTGCATAACAGGCTCAGGCATAACACCGATTACGACGGTACCGATAAATGCAATCAGCACAACCAGCGCGATTGTACCCGGCACCTTCAACGGTGTCTCCGTCTTGCCCGGGCGCATGTACATCTGACGGATTACGCCGAAATAGTAGTAATACGAGACAACGCTTGTTGCCAGCATAATGCCCGCCAACCAGTAACTGCTGTGCACAATCGTGCTCATGAAGATATAGAACTTGCCGAAGAATCCGGCGCTAATCGGAATTCCGGCAAGCGATAGCAGGAAGAATGTCATCGCTATCGCAATCCATGGCGCACGGTGATACAATCCGGCAAATGACTTTATATCCTCTGTCTGTTGATCACGGTTGACGATCATGATAATCGCGAAAATACCCATATTGGCCAACAGATACGCCACCAGATAAAAGATTGTCTGTTCAAACATCAGCACTGTCAGCGTCGCGAACGGAACAAGCAGGTAGCCCGCCTGTGCGATACCGGAATACGCCATCATACGTTTCATGTTAACTTGGCGCACCGCAAGCGTGTTGCCGATAATCATCGACGCACCCGCAATAATCGCAATGTATAATCCCAGCGTATCCACAAGCACAGAGGTTTGCTGCCCTGTCTTCATGTCGAAGTTCACCAGGTTACCGAAAATGACCAGGAAGACACGCAGCACAATTGCGAATCCCGCCGCCTTCGATACGACCGAAAGAAATGCAGTAATCGGTGTCGGCGCTCCCTGGTATACATCCGGTGCCCACATGTGATACGGCACTGCGGAGATTTTGAATGCAAGACCGACAATCATTAGGAAAAACGACAGAAACACCAGGAAATCGAATCCGCCATGGAATACGCTCGACAGTCTTTCTGCAATCACATACAGGTTCGTCGATCCGGTCAGTCCAT
Organism: Aneurinibacillus sp. UBA3580; assembly: GCF_002375825.1. Taxonomy (NCBI): domain Bacteria; kingdom Bacillati; phylum Bacillota; class Bacilli; order Caryophanales; family Paenibacillaceae; genus Aneurinibacillus; species Aneurinibacillus sp. UBA3580. The sequence continues at coordinate 60,137 of NZ_DFMZ01000004.1, read as the reverse complement.
AGATGAACGACATCCCGTACAGCGTCACTGCGGAAGCAATCCCGCCCGAGACTACGTACTTAAACGCCGATTCATTGGATTGAATGTGGTTCTTTCTCGTACCGACCAGGATATACGAAGAAATCGACAGCACCTCCATTCCGACATACAGCGTAATCAAGTCGGACGAAGACGCCATGAACATCGCGCCGAGCAGCGCGGTAAGAATCAAATAATAATATTCACCTGAATATTTAACGTTTCGGCTTTCATCCACGTAGTTGATAGAAATAAGAAATACCAGCGCCACACCGCTTAGGAAAATCAGCTTAAAACCGTTGGCGAAGCCGTCCAGGCGATACATGTCATTAAGAATGGAAACTACGTTTTGACCGGTGTTCTGGACTACAAAGTATCCCGCAACAATAATTCCGATAAGACCAATCCAGGCGAGAATGCGCCGATCGGACTTCCTACCCATTACTAAATCGAGCAGCGAGAGGAGTGTAGCAACACCTAGTATGGTAAATTCGGGGACCATTACTGACCAATCGTATTGCGCCAGGTTTCCCCATGTACTAGCACCATTCATCGGCTTTTACCCTCCTATCCTTGGCACGATATTTTGCAGCGTTGTCTGCAGCGGTTCACTTAATACGGCAGGGTATACACCGATTAAGATGACAAGGCTCAGCAGCACAACCATCGGCACGACTTCAATCGCCTGCGCGTCAGACAGCGACTCATGCTTCTCACGAATCGGTCCGAACGTTGTGCCAAGCGTCGCGCGCAGCAAATAGACGGCCGTCAGGATAATGCCGAGTGCACCGACAGCGGCAATGATCGGCTTTGTACCGAACAGGCCGACAAACGACAAGAACTCGCTGATAAATCCGGACATCCCCGGAAGTCCCGCCGACGCCATCATCGCCGTTAACAAAATGCCGGAAATGACCGGCATCGACTTGGCAAGACCGCCAAGCTCACGAATGTTGCTCGTTCCAACGCGCTCATGAATAAGTGATACCATGTAGAACATCAACGCCGCAATCAGACCGTGCGATACCATTTGAAAGATTGCGCCCTGGAATCCCTGGGCATTCATTGCCGCCAGACCAAGCAGCACAATTCCCATATGGCTGACGCTGGAATATGCGAGCATTTGCTTCAGCTCATCCTGCACCAATGCAAGCACTGCGCCATACAGAATGTTAATAACGCCAAGCACGGCAATGAGCGTCGAGAGTTGATTCATCCACTCCGGGAAAAAGGCCGCATTCATACGAATCAACGCATAGCCCCCGATTTTAATCAAGACGCCGGATGAAATCATAATGACAGCCGGATGCGCTTCCTGATATGCCTTCAGCATCCACGTATGGAAAGGAACAATCGGAATTTTAATCGCAAACGCCACAAGCAGCGCAAGGAACAGACCCAGACGAATGCTTCCCGGAATAAAGCCCGGCATATCCGGCACATTGCGCGGTGACATCGGACTTGTAAGCACCTGCTTAATTTCCTCGATATTCAGCGTACCCACCAAAACAAACAGTGCCACAAACACAATCAGCATAATCGCAGATCCGACGCCATTATACAGGAAGAATTTCACCGACGCCTGTTCGCGTTCCGTGTAACCCCAGATCCCCATCATGAAGAACAGCGGAATAATCGTAAACTCGAAGAAAATGAAGAACTGGAACAGATTTGCTGCGGTGAAAACACCAAGCATGCCCATTTCTACAATTAAAAACAAAATGTAAAATTCTTTCCAGCGCTTGTTTACCGTCAGCGCCGCTACTGAGGCCATCGTCGCAATTACGGTTGTGAGCACAAGCAGCGGCATGGACAGCCCGTCTACTCCAACCTCAAACTTAATCGGAATCGCCTGCTCACCAACCGGGATGTTAATCCAGTTCCACTGCTGTACAAGCTGCAGACCCTCCGCAGCCGAATTGAAATTGATATACAGCATCACTGCCAGCACAAGCGGCACAAGCGTTGTCAGGATGCCCAGCGCCTTAATTGTACCGGGCAGGCTTCTGGGAACGAAAGCGAGCAGCAGCACACCCAAAAGCGGTGAAAACGTTAGGATTGTAAGAAAATAGTTCGCCATTGCTCCGCGTACCCCCCTGCAATTGTTAAACCGGCAATCAAGAGCACCAAGCCAATAAAGGCAATCGCGCCATATGTTTGTACTTGCCCGTTCTGCATCCGTGCGCCTGTACTTCCGACACCCTTCGTAAACGCGACGACAAGACGCACCAAGCCATCCACTACCCACACATCAAATGCATACATGCCTTTGCCAATTGCACGTAGCGGTTTGACAAATACAGCATCGTAAATTTCATCTACATAATATTTATGGAATGACAGGCGATACAGCGGACCGCCCTCTCCCTGCGGAATCGTACCCTTGCCGTACATCGACCAGGCAAGCCAGATACCCACAAGCGATACGCCTACCGCAAGAAGCGTTACCCAGACGGGAGCCGCATGCTCTGCGCTATGCCCGCCTGCATGGAACATAGTAAAACCATCCGTGAGCCATTCGCCAAGCACCGGCTTCCACGGCGTATTAATGAACCCGGCTACAACCGCCAGCACAGCAAGTACAAGCATCGGCACTGTCATCACACCAGGCGATTCGTGCGCCTCTGCACCTCCGCGCGCCTGTCCGCTAAACGTGAGGAAGAACAGGCGGAACATATAGAACGCCGTAAAGGAAGCGGCAATCAGCGCAACCACAAACAAATCAATATGCCCGGATGAAAGCGTCGCAACAAGAATTTCTTCTTTCGACCAGAAGCCCGCGAACGGCGGTATCCCTGCAATCGCCAAACACCCAATTAAGAATACGAGCCCGGTAATGCGCATCTTCTTCCACAGGCCGCCCATCTCAAAAATATCCTGCGTATGCACGGCATGTATAACGCTGCCCGCCGCAAGGAATAATAGAGCTTTAAAGAAAGCGTGCGTCATCAGGTGGAATGTTCCCGCTACGTACCCCGCAGCGCTTGCCGCACCCAGCGCCAGCATCATGTAGCCCAGCTGGCTTACGGTTGAATAGGCGAGAACACGTTTGATATCTCTTTGCGTCAAACCGATTGAAGCGGCGAAAATTGCGGTAAAACCACCTATATAGGCGACCGTTTCTGCCGCCACCGGAGATGCGAGATACAGATCGTACATCCGGGCTACCAGGTACACACCCGCCGCAACCATCGTAGCGGCGTGAATCAATGCACTGACAGGCGTCGGACCTTCCATAGCATCCGGTAACCATGTATGAAGCGGAAATTGACCGGACTTACCTACGGCACCGACAAAAATCAAGATACCGATAAGCGTAAGTTTCCACTCTTCTACAGCACCCGCTTCGATTTTGTTAAAGATATCGTTGTAGTTAAAGCTTCCAACCCACCAGAAGATGAGGGCGAGTCCGATAAACAGGCCGACGTCACCAATACGGGTAACGATAAAGGCTTTTTTGGCCGCCGCTTTTGCTTCCGGCTTATAGAAGTAGAAACCTACAAGCAAGAAGGAGCAAACACCTACAAGTTCCCAGAATATGTACAGCTGTAGAATGTTAGGTGAAAGCACAACGCCCAGCATCGAGAACGTAAACAGGGCGAGATATTGATAGAATACCGGAAAACGTTCGTCACCGTGCATATAGCCGCGGGAATAGATATGAACCAGCATACTGACCAGTGTAACAATCACAAGCATCATGGCATTCAACTGGTTGACTTCAAAGCCCATCGTAATCTCCTTGCCGGCAAAAGTCAGCCAGTGAAAGTCATTGTAGATATAATCTTTCGCATCCTCGGCAAACCGCTCAAAGAAAATCAGGAGCGCCACCACGAACGAAGCGCCGGTGGCGAGAATACCAACGTACGCCGCGGCCTCTTTCAGTTGGCGTCCAAAGGCTACAAGCAGCACGAAAGCTAAAAGCGGAAAGAGCGGCACAAGCCAGGCATTCGCAATCATTTCCATATTCACCAATCCTTTTCTCTATCGCTTCATTAAGTCCATCTCATCCACCTGTACAGTATTGCGGTTGCGGTACAGAGAAATGAGGATGGCCAGCCCTACGGCTGCTTCGGCT
>NZ_DFMZ01000004.1:18701-55935 GCF_002375825.1 Aneurinibacillus sp. UBA3580 | reverse complement strand
CTGCTTCGGCTGCCGCCACCGTAATGGTAAATAACGAGAAGATTTGCCCCGAGATATGCGGGAATAGGCCATATTTGGCAAACGCAACAAGGTTAAGGTTCACGGCGTTCAGCATTAATTCGATTGACAGCAGAACGACTACGGCGTTTCGTTTGGTCAATGCGCCATACAGACCGATGCAGAACAGAATCAATGCCACAAGCAAATAGGAGTTAATCGGTACACTCATTCCTCTTCCGCCTCCTTCTTGGCCAGAATGATGGCTCCGACAAGCGCTACCAGCAGAAGAACAGATACCATCTCAAACGGAATGACATAATTGGTAAACATCTGTACCCCGATTTCCTTTACATTGTCTTTGGCCGTGAAATCGGCAGGCTTATCGCTCCATTGGACACTTTGAATTCCGAGAAAAACAATAATAAAGAACACGGAAACTCCGATACGAATCAGCCATTTGACAGGACTCTTCTTCTCCTGAACTTCCGAAGCATCATGGCGTGTCAGCATAATACCGAACAGCATAAGAACGGAAATCGCCCCGGAGTACACAAGAATCTGCGTCATCGCGACGAACTCGGCTTCGAGCAATATATACAGTCCGGCGATGCTCAAGAATGTAAACGCGAGCGCCACCACCATATGCACAACCCGATGAAAGCTGATCATGAAGACCGCTCCCCCGATGGTCAGCAGGGCAAGAACGAAAAAGGCGATAAATTGTCCGCTCATCAGGCGTTCCCTCCCCGCACGTTTGTATTGTTATTGTCCAACCACTCCAGGTTTTTGAACAATTCGTCGCGGCTGTATGCAGCCAGTTCGAAGTTGGTCGTCATCACAATCGCTTCCGTCGGACATACTTCCGTGCACAAGTCACACAGAATGCAAATCTCAAAGTTAATATCGTACGTATCGATGACTTTCCCTTTCTTGTTCGGGTCCTCGCTTTTCTTCCCAATCAGATTGATGCAGCCTGTCGGACAAATCCGGGCACACTGGTTACATACAATGCATTTTTCGGGTGCGAAATGCTGAATGCCGCGAAAGCGCTCCGGCCAAACCATTTCCTGGTCCGGATACATGTGGGTAACTTTCTTTTTCGTCATCTGTTTAAATGTGTAAGCCATACCCTTAGCAAAGCCTAGCATACTATCACCTCTTTTAAAGCACCGTTTTTAACACAGCGGTGATCAGGATATTCAAAAGCGCAAGCGGCAGGAGCACTTTCCAGCCCATCTGCATCAACTGGTCCACACGCATACGCGGGAATGTAGCCTGCAACCAGAAAATAAAGAATACGATCGCAAGAAATTTTAGCCCAAACCAGATAATTCCCGGAATAAAGCCGAGGAATTCGAACGGTGGAAGCCAACCGCCCAGGAACAGCACCGTCGTCAGTGATGCCATCGCAAAGATGTACACATATTCGGTCAGCATAAAGAATGCCCAGCGGAAACCGCTGTACTCAACGTGGTAACCCGAGATAAGCTCCGATTCCGCCTCGGTCAAATCGAACGGTGTCCGGCTTAACTCGGCAAGCTGCGCGATAATAAAAATAATAAAACCTAAGAACTGCGGAATGAAAAACCACATGCCCATTTCTTTCTGCTTCTCGACGATGTCGATTAAGTTTAAGCTGCCAGTCATCAGGATAACACCGACAACGGACATAACAAGCGGAATTTCATAACTGATCATCTGTGCCGCAGAACGCATGGCCCCAATCAGCGCCCATTTGTTGTTGGACGCCCAACCACCCGTTACCACACCCAACACGGTAATGCCGGAAAGAGCGATGTAGTACAGCAGACCCACCCCGACATCGGCAAAATGGATGCTCTCGGTGAACGGCATGACCGCAAGGACCCCAAACGCCGGCATAAACGCAATGATCGGTGCGATAATAAACAGCGGCTTATCTGCGGCTTTCGGAATAATATCTTCCTTAAGAAGCAGCTTCAATACGTCGGCAACCGTCTGGAGAAGCCCCAGTGGACCTACCCGGTTCGGACCTATGCGAAGCTGCATCCAGCCAAGGATTTTGCGCTGGAAATAGATTGAATACGTTACGAAGCCAAGCACAATGCCCAGCAAAGCCGCCGCAGACAAAATGAACACCAGACTGTTCGTAAGGCCCAGGCTTTGTTCAATATAAGCCCCCATTAGCCGTCTACCTCCCCAAGCACGATATCAATACTTCCGAGAATCGCTACCATGTCAGCAACGTTTTGCCCCTTGACAAGCTTCGGAAGAACCTGCAGATTCGCGAAGGAAGGACGACGGAATTTGATGCGGTATGGCTTATCTTTTCCGTTGCTTGAGATATAGCAGCCGATTTCTCCGCGCGGCGCTTCGATTCTTGTAAATGCCTCTCCCTGCGGTGTGCGAAGCACCCGGGGAACCTTGGCCATAATTTCTCCTTCTTTAGGGAATTGCTCAATCGCTTGCTCGACAATATTCAGCGACTCTTCCATCTCTCTTAAACGGATTTTATAGCGCGCAAAACAATCACCCGCGGTTTCCGTCGGCACTTCGAATTGGAAGCGGTCATAAATCGAATACGGCTCATCTTTGCGCAAATCCCATTTAATGCCCGTAGAACGAAGCAGAACGCCGCTTAGCGAGTAGTTAATCGCGTCTTCCTGCGTAATAACGCCAATGCCTTTCAAACGGTTAATGAGTACTTCATTTCCTGTTACGAGTGTATGGTAATCTTGAATTTGCTTGCGCATATACGGAACAAATTCTTTTACTTTTTCAATCCAGCCTTCCGGAGCATCCCATTTGACGCCGCCTACCCGCATATAGTTGTATGTCAGACGTGCCCCGCTCAACTCATTAAAAAAGGCAAGAATCTTCTCGCGGTCCACAAAGGCATACAATAGCGGGCTCAGCGCTCCCAAATCGAGCAGGTATGTACCGAACCACAGCAAATGACTCGCCACGCGCTGAAGTTCGAGCACAATGACACGCAAATATTCCGCGCGCTCCGGAATCTCGAGTCCCATCATCGTTTCTACGGTATGGACCATCATATAGTTATTCGACATCGCCGAAATATAGTCCATGCGATCTGTATAGGGAATAATTTGCGTGTAGTTTAAGTTCTCAGCCAGCTTTTCCGTACCCCGGTGTAGATACCCGATAACCGGGATGGCTTCTGTAATCGTTTCCCCGTCAATCTTGACAATCAGGCGAAACACCCCGTGTGTACTCGGGTGTTGAGGACCGACATTGAGCAGCATTTCTTCGGTTCGCAGTTCCGTGCTTGAGCTCATGTCCTCACACCTCCTCATCGTATTGTACATAGTCTTTGCGAAGCGGATGTCCGACCCAGTTATCCGGGAGCAGAATGCGCTTCATATTAGCATGTCCTTCGTATTCGATGCCAAGCAGGTCATACGTTTCTCTTTCGAACCAGTCCGCACCGGCCCAGATATCCATGACAGACGCCACTTTGGCGTTGTCCCGATCAACTTTGACTTTGACGCATACATTGTGGCGGTGTTTGTAAGAGTAAAGATAGACGATGGATTCCATGTAGGTCTCATAGTCTACGCCAAGGCTTAAAGACAAATAGTCAAAAGCCAATTCTTCATGGTCGTGCATGAAACGGGCTACGTCATGCCACTTCTCTTTTTTGACAATGAGTGTAGGAATATGTTCGCTAAGCTCATTAATATAAGAGTCTTCGAATACATCTGCGCCAAATTCCTCTGTAATAACTTTCACAATCTTATCGAGTATCGGCTGCTTCGGTGACGGCTTTTTCGGCTCTTGAGCCGCTTCTTCACCGACTGCGCCTCCTGCAGCTTTTGCCCTGGCCGCAGCGGCTGCGGCGGCTTTTGCTTTTGCGGCGGCGGCCGCTTTCGCTTTCGCGTCATCATCTCCACCGGCTGCGCCTGCGGCTTTCGCCTTAGCAGCAGCGGCTGCTTTCGCTTTCGCGGCGGCGGCTGCCTTTGCCTTGGCGATGGCATCTGCGTCGCCTTCCGCCGGTTTCCCGGCTGCGCCTTCCGCCTCCATACGCTTGCGCTTCGCTTCGGCAGCGGCCCTGGCCGCAGCGGCAGCCTTCGCTTTCGCAGCGGCGTCCGCCTTCGCCTTAGCTACATCATCGGTGTTTGCCTCCGGCTTATCTCCACCGGATGCCTGAGCGGCTTCCGCTTCCATGCGTTTTCTTTTTGCTTCCGCTGCAGCCCTGGCGGCTGCCGCGGCCTTCGCCTTCTCTTCCGGTGTCGGTTTCTTTTTCTCTTCACTCATTCACCGATCACCTTCTTCCCGGTTTTTGCTTCATATCGAATTTTCTCTTGCAATTTATTAATTCCGTAGATTAATGCAGGCGGGCTTGGCGGACATCCCGGAATATATACATCAACCGGAATGATTTGGTCTACCCCCTTCACTACAGCATACGAGTTGACATACGGTCCACCCGCCGTAGCACAGGAACCCATGGCGATAACCCACTTCGGTTCAGCCATCTGATCGTACAGACGGCGTACAAGCGGGGCCATCTTCTTCGTTACCGTTCCGGAGACAATCATACAGTCAGACTGGCGCGGCGAGGCGCGATAGAATACGCCAAAACGGTCCGTATCCCAGTTGGCGCCGCCCGTACCCATCATTTCGATAGCACAACAGGCCAGACCAAATGTAAGCGGCCAGATGGAATTGCTGCGGGCCCATGCTTTCAACTGCTCAAACGTACTGAAAAATACACTGCGTTCAAGCTCTCTGCGTTCCTCTAAGCTGATGTTCTCTAAGTTTAGTTCCATTCCAACACCTTCTTCTTCCAGGCATAGATTAACCCTATTACCAGCAGTACAATAAAAATAATCATTTCGACTAGTGCGAATAATCCGAGACTGTCATAGGCGACGGCCCATGGATACAAAAATACAGTTTCTACGTCAAACACTACAAATAACAGGGCGAAAATGTAGTATTTAACGTTAAACTGCACCCAGCTTGACCCTACCGGATCCACACCGCTCTCATAGGTCTTTCTCTTTTCTTCCGTCGGGTTGCTAGGGCGCAGAAACCGCGCCAATGTAAGCGCACCCACAGGCAAGAGAACGCCTAAGAAGAGAAAAATGGCAACAATCAAATAGTTGTTTGCATATACTGTCGTCATACCTTCCCCCCTACCCTACTCTATGGATTTTTATGATAAAATTAAGTAAAAAACAATAACTGGATGAAAACCCCACACAATTATATCAAAAGGCTTGGGTACTGTCTAATACAGAAATACCAGATATTATGATACATTTATATTTATATATGAATAAAACTTTGATACATTACATTTGTTCAAGGAAGTGGTTTTTTGAAAAAGGAGAAAATCAGCGTTATTTTTGTGTGTTTGGGAAATATATGCCGCTCTCCACTGGGGGAAGGAGTGTTCCGGCATCTGGTGAAAGAAAAAGGGTTAGCGGAATACTTCATCATTGATTCAGCAGGCACTGCAAACTATCATGAGGGAGAGCTGCCGGATCCGGGTTCCAGACGCATCGCGGAAAAACACGGGATATCGCTCGCCGGACAATACGCCCGGCAATTCACTGTAAACGATTTGACCCAGTGGGATTATATAATTGCCATGGACTCTTCAAACCATACTAACATTCGTCAAATAGGTACGCTTACCGGAAACATTCACCTAATGCGCGAATTCGATCCGGAAGGTCCGGGAGACGTACCTGACCCTTGGGCGCGTGGCGACGATGCTTTCTTCGAAACCTATACCATCATCCGTCGTTCTTGCGAAGTATTGCTTGACCATATTATCAAAAAACATCATCTGCCAACTTAAGTTTTATTTTCTTCATTATAACACACCATGCCACTCTTGGCCCAACACACAAGAAAGCTCTCTCCAAAAATTTCGGAGAGAGCTTTCTTAATGTAAAAAATAAAAAAAGAAGAGGGAGAAGGAAAGAAGATCGGAGGAAGAAAAAGGCCTTCACCTTTTTCCTCTACTTCAACCTCTATCTTTCCTCTCTTCCCTCGACTCTTTACTTTCCAGCGACATCAAGGCGTGTCATTGCACGCTGAAGCGCCAATTGGGCACGCTTGAAATCAATGTCTTCTTTTCCGCTTTCAGCGAGGCGGCGTTCAGCACGCTCTTTCGCTGCAGCTGCGCGGTTCACGTCAATATCTCCAGGAAGCTCTGCGGCTTCTGCAAGAATCGTTACCTTGTCCTTGCGAACTTCCATTATGCCGCCACTGACTGCGATCTTGTCGTCTGCGCCTTCGTGTTTCTTCACCAGAACCGGAGCAATCTTCAGCGGTGTAACCATCGGAATATGATTCGGCAAAATACCCAAATCCCCTTCTGCTCCTCTGGCTACGACGATGCGAGCATCCCCGCGGTAGACAACCCGTTCTGGAGTAACGATTTCGACTGCAATTGTATTCATTTACGAAACCCTCCCCATCATCAGGGTTGAACTACATCTTTTTCGCTTTCTCAACCGCTTCTTCGATTGTTCCAACATACAGGAACGCTGCTTCCGGAAGATCGTCGTGCTTGCCTTCCAGAATTTCTTTGAAGCTGCGAACCGTTTCTTTAACCGGTACATATTTTCCAGGGAAGCCTGTGAACTGTTCAGCAACGTGGAACGGCTGAGACATGAAGCGCTGGATTTTACGCGCACGGTTAACTGTTTGTTTATCTTCATCGGACAACTCGTCCATACCCAGGATGGCAATGATGTCTTGAAGTTCTTTATAACGCTGCAGGATAGACTGCACGCCGCGAGCTACATCATAGTGTTCCTGGCCTACAACCGCAGGTGTCAGGATACGGGAAGTAGAAGCAAGCGGGTCTACCGCAGGATAGATACCAAGCTCGGAAATACCACGGTCAAGGTTCGTTGTTGCATCCAGATGCGCGAACGTTGTAGCAGGCGCCGGGTCAGTGTAGTCATCCGCCGGTACATAGATCGCCTGGATGGACGTTACAGAACCTTTCTTCGTAGATGTGATACGCTCTTGCAGTTGACCCATCTCCGTTGCCAGTGTCGGCTGGTAACCTACTGCGGACGGCATACGTCCAAGCAGGGCGGATACCTCAGAACCGGCCTGTGTGAAACGGAAGATGTTGTCGATGAACAGAAGAACGTCACGGCCTTCCGCATCGCGGAAATACTCAGCCATTGTAAGACCAGTCAGGGCTACGCGCAGACGCGCTCCCGGCGGCTCGTTCATCTGACCGAATACCATGGATGTTTTGCTGATAACGCCGGAGTCTACCATCTCATGGTAGAGGTCGTTACCTTCACGTGTACGTTCACCTACACCCGCGAAAATGGAGTAACCGCCATGCTCCTGGGCGATGTTGTTGATAAGCTCCTGGATAAGTACGGTTTTACCTACACCGGCACCACCGAACAGACCAATCTTACCACCTTTTGCGTACGGTGCGAGCAGGTCTACAACCTTAATGCCCGTCTCAAGCATTTCATCAGATGTGGATTGCTCTTCGAATGCAGGTGCCGCACGGTGAATCGGGTGATATTCTACATCTTTCGGAGGCTCTTTTAAGTCGATCGGCTCACCGAGTACGTTAAATACACGTCCGAGCGTTTTCTCACCAACCGGTACGGAGATGGCTTTACCTGTATCAACAGCTTCCATGCCACGTACCAGACCGTCCGTAGAAGACATGGCAACTGTACGAACGATGTTATCTCCCAGGTGAAGAGCAACTTCAAGAGTCAGCTCAATTTTCTTACCGTTATCAAGTGTTTCGTCAATTTTAACAGCGTTATAGATTTCAGGCAGGTGTCCGCGTTCAAACTGAACGTCTACGACCGGACCCATAACCTGAAGTACGCGTCCCTTGCTCATCTGTTTCCCTCCTATCTAACGCATCGAAGCCTATTCGAGCGCGCTGGCTCCGCCGACGATTTCCGCGATTTCTTGTGTAATCGCCGCCTGGCGGGCACGATTATAGAACAGTGTATAGCGTTCAATCATATCTGTAGCATTATCCGTTGCGTTGCCCATCGCCGTCATGCGGGCACCATGCTCACTGGCTTTGGCCTCCAGCAGTGCGCTGAAGATGAGGGTTTCCGCATACTTCGGCAGCAAGTCGGCAAGCACTTCATCCGCGGACGGTTCGAAGTCGTATGTCGGCGTTCCCTCCACCTTCTCGACATCAGCCAGCGGAAGCAGACGCAGTTCCGTCGGTTCTTGCTGGATGGCGCTGATGAATTTGTTATACACGAGGTACAGTTCATCAATACCGCCATCGGCAAACATTTGAACAGCGCTGCGCGTGACGTGCTTAATGTGGGCGAATGTCGGGGTATCGGACATATTCACGACTTCTTCGGCAATCGGATAATCGCGCTTCTTGAAGAAATCACGGCCTTTACGCCCCAGCACGAAAATTGTGTACTCATCTTTGTTGTTATGACGTTCAGCAATGGTGCGGACTACCATGCGGAGCACGTTACTATTATATCCGCCCGCAAGGCCACGGTCAGATGTGATAACGACATAGCCCGTTTTCTTTATCGGACGGCTCTCGAGCATCGGATGCTTGGCGCCTGACGTTCCCGCCGCAATGCTCATCACCACTTCACGCATCTTCTGCGCGTACGGGCGAGCCGCTTCCGCTCTCTCCTGCGCACGGCGCAGTTTTGCGGCGTCGACCATTTTCATGGCTTTCGTAATCTGGCGTGTGTTCTGCACGCTTTTGATGCGCGCTTTTATTTCACGAAGTCCTCCTCCGGCCACGTTTGTTCACCACCTTTGTTCCTTGAATTAGTGTATTGCGCTTGATTATTCGGATACAGCGAAGCCCTTCTTGAACTCTTCGATTGCCGCGTTCAATTGGTCTTCCGGTGGTAATTCTTTCGTGTTAACAATCGTGTCGAAGATTTCCTTCTTGTTGTGTTCGATGTAAGCATGCAGCTCTTTCTCAAAACGGCGCACATCACCTACCGGGATGTCATCAAGGAAGCCCTTTGTAGCCGCATAGATGGAAACAACCTGTTTCTCAACCGGCATCGGCTCGAACTGGCCTTGCTTGAGAATCTCAGCTGTACGCTCCCCGCGGTTCAGACGGGCCTGCGTCGCTTTGTCCAGGTCGGAACCGAACTGCGCGAACGCTTGAAGTTCACGGTATTGCGCCATGTCCAGTTTCAGTGAGCCGGCAACTTTCTTCATCGCTTTGATTTGGGCGGCGCCCCCTACACGCGATACAGAGATACCAGTGTTCACCGCCGGACGTTGACCGGAGTGGAACAGATTGGACTCAAGGAAGATCTGACCATCCGTGATGGAGATTACGTTTGTAGGAATGTACGCAGATACGTCACCTGCTTGTGTTTCGATGAACGGAAGAGCAGTCAGAGAGCCACCGCCCAGGTCATCGCTCAACTTCGCAGCACGCTCTAAGAGACGGCTGTGCAGGTAGAATACGTCCCCGGGATATGCTTCACGGCCCGGCGGACGGCGGAGCAGCAGGGACAGCTCGCGGTATGCTGCCGCTTGTTTGGAAAGGTCATCGTATACGCACAGTACGTGCTGACCTTTATACATGAAGTACTCACCCATTGCTACACCCGCATATGGAGCAAGATACAATAGCGGCGCCGGATCAGAAGCTGTTGCGGATACAACGATTGTGTACTCAAGCGCACCGTGTTGGCGAAGCGTTTCTACTACACCCGCAACCGTGGATTGCTTTTGACCGATGGCAACGTAGATACAAATCATGCCGTTGCCTTTTTGGTTGATGATTGTATCGAGAGCGATCGCGGTTTTACCTGTTTGGCGGTCACCGATAATAAGCTCACGCTGGCCGCGGCCGATCGGAATCATCGCGTCGATTGCTTTGATACCCGTTTGCAGCGGTTCATGTACGGATTTACGCGCCATAACACCAGGCGCCGGGCTTTCGATTGGACGGAACTCCGTCGTTTCAATCGGACCCATCCCATCAATCGGTTGACCGAGCGGGTTTACAACGCGGCCAAGCATTGCTTCCCCTACCGGAACTTCCATGATGCGGCCCGTACGTTTTACTTCGTCGCCTTCGCGGATATCCGTGTAAGGTCCGAGAATAACGACACCCACGTTATCTTCTTCCAGGTTTTGCGCCAATCCCATTACGCCGTTTGCGAACTCAAGTAGCTCCCCGGCCATAACGTTTTGCAAACCGTGAACGCGCGCGATACCGTCACCAACCTGGATAACTGTGCCCACATCCACTACCTGGATGTCAGATTTATATTTTTCAATCTGTTGTTTAATCAGAGAACTAATTTCATCTGGTCTGATTGCACTCACCTTATGGTTCACCCCTATCTATCATACTTGGGCTTGCTTGATTTGCTGTGTGAAGCGAGCCAGTTTGCCTTTGATGCTGCCATCATAAAGACGGTCGCCGATGCGTACGATGATGCCGCCGATGATGGAAGGATCGACTTTGGCCTTCACACGCAGCTTTTTGTTTACTTTCTGACCGAATTGTTCGGCCACTTTCTGTACTTCCGCTTCAGTCAGCGGTTTTGCCGTGATCACGGTTGCGTCGGCATAGCCGCGCTCTTCATTGGACAGGTTCACGAAGTGCTTCGCGATATCGTTCAATTCATCCTCACGCCCGCGCTCGAGCAGAAGATTCAAGAAGTTCAGCGTCGTTTCAGAAACTTTACCGGCAAACAGGTCGTTTACCATCTCTTTCTTTTCCTGCGCTGTCACCTTCGGATGAGTCAGAAGCATCTTCAACTCATCGCTCTGCTTGATAATATCCGTAATTTGAGTCAATTCTGTTTCTGTTGTATCAATCGCCTGTTGTTCACTGGCTACTTCATATAAGGCACGGGCATAGCGCTTTGCGACAGCACTCATACTTGACCGCCCACCTGTCTCATAAACTGCTCAATCGTATCTTGCTGTTCAGCTTGCGACATTTCCTTTTCGATAATCTTGGAAGCAAGCAGCACAGAAAGACCCGCTACCTGATCGCGCACAGAAGCGATCGCTTTCTCTTTTTCACGGTTGATTTCGAGTTTAGCTTCTTCGATCATGCGCTCAGCGCGGGCCTGGGAAGCAGCAATGATTTCCTGTCCTTCCACATCCGCTTGCTTTTTCGCACGTTCAAGAATGGTTTGCGCTTCTTCGCGCACTTTCTTTAATTCAGCGCGCTGCTGTTCGAGCAGAGATTTTGCTTCCGCGTTCGCTTGCTCAGCAGCCGTGATTTGACTTTCAATATACTCCTGGCGTTTTTGCAGCACCGACATCGCCGGTTTCATCGCAAACTTGGACACAAGCGCCAGCAGGATTAAAAACATAACAACTTGAAACAACAATGTGCCGAGTTGGATTTCCACAGTTCGTCAACTCCTTTCCTATAGCAGGAGAATTCATCTAAGTACAAAAGGAAGGCGAAGGATAACGGCCCCCGCCCCGGTAAAATTATACAATTGCTGACTTTTCTCTAAACGATTAGCCGAGACGTCCGAACAGCATGAAACCGATAGCAACTGCGATGATCGGAACGGCCTCAACAAGACCCAGACCAAGGAACATAAGACCCATCAAACCGCCACGTGCTTCCGGTTGACGAGCAACACCTTCGATTGTACGAGATACTACAAGACCGTTACCGATACCTGCGCCAACAGCGGCAAGACCAAAAATTAAACCTAATGCAATTGCGAAATCCATTATGATTTCCCTCCTCAGAAAATGATCAAAATCAAATAAATTTTATCGATAAAAAGGTTGTTAACTTGTTTTTCTTAGTGGTCATCCACAACTTTTTGTGAGATATACACTAAGGTTAAAGTGGTAAAGATGTAAGCCTGTACAGCACCCACGAATACGGAGTAGCCCAACCAGACAATCAGCGGAAGGCTTACTACCGCTACAGAGCCTGCCAACAGGAAGGCGATAAGTACCTCACCCGCGAAAATGTTACCAAAGAGACGAAGCGGGAGTGTCAGCGGTTTGATGATGAATTCCTCCATGACATGAAGGATAAACATCAGAGGATGCGGCTGGAACCAGTGTTTTACATAGCTGCCTGCATCTTTTTTAATGCCCAGGTAATGCGCATACAACAGCACCATTAGAGCCAAGCCAAACGTCACGCTTGGCGAAGCCGTCGGTGACTTAAACCAGGCAACGCCCAACGTTTTTTCCATATGGCCGTCATGCTCGACCTCGTGACCGTGTTCATTGATCACTTCTTGGGTAATACCTAACGAAGGGATCGGTTCGCTGTGCTCAACAGTGAAATTTGCCATGACACCCAGCTGGTTTCCTATAAAAATGTACAGGAAAAGCGTCAGGGCCAGCGTTACAAACTTTGTACTGGTCTTCGCATCCATAAATTGGCCGGCGATTCCGCGAATGAAATCAATAACCCATTCGAAGAAATTCTGCTTACCCTTCGGTACTCCGGTCGTCATATTTCTTGTGCAAAGCATCACAACGATAAATACCAGGACGGAAGTAAGAATAGTCATCAGCACTACAGGAACGTCAAAGCGAAGTCCTGCAAACTGAACAATCGGAGAGTAGTGTTCCATTTTCTCATTCACCCCTTTCGTAAGCACGTTATTTTTTTATCAATAAATATTGAGAGATAGCAAATAGAAGTGTCATGACCGAAACGGTCATAAGTCCAATAACGACCCCGTAAAAGGAAAACATATGAGGCATCTTAAAGGAGACATACACCGAAAAACCGGCAAGCAAAAAGCGTGGCAGCATCCCAATTCCCCGCAACCGTTTCCCGGGAGTAAGCGCCACTTCTCCAGCCTGCAGCGTTTTCACATAAAGAATAAAGCCGTTTGCCATACTTACCAGCATGCCAAGGATAAGCCCCTGAAAAAATACACGCTGCGGCATAAACAGCCATAACAGGACGACGGCCGTAAAAAGAAGAAATATGTATCGGGCTATGTGTTTAATGGATGAAGCAAAGGATTCCATGTTACTCTCCAAAGAACTGTTTGACTAAGAAGAACACTCCTAGTATACCCAACCCTAAACCGAACAATAGACCGATAAGCAAGAACCACGGTTCGGTTCCCAACCAATTATCGACCGCTCGTCCGGCCCAGAAGCCAAAAATAACAGAGGTAGCCAATTCTACCCCTATTGTCCCGACTAATGCAAAAGCTCGTAAAGGTCCGTTCTTATCCTGCTTCACCTACGGCACCCCTCCCGTTTTCGCTTTCACACGCTCCCAGTTTCCAAAAAAAATTCGACACAAACCGCCGATTCTCCTAAGAAAAGGTTAGGAACAATGCGTCATAACTAAGTTATGATCTATATTGTCCCTAACCATAGTACTTAAGCATTTATTGTTTGTCAACAAGCTGCAATAGGATTGTCACTTTTTCGACAAAACCAGCCTGCTTCGTACAATTAAATGCAGTAACTGCCCATTTTGCGCTTGACAGCCGTTAATTATTTTCTATTTCTACAATGGTTGCTACACCCTGTCCGCCGCCGATACAAAGCGTTGCCAGACCGTAACGGGAACCGCGGCGCTTCATCTCATGCAGCAGCGTGACGAGTACACGTGCGCCGCTCGCACCGACCGGATGACCAAGAGATATGGCGCCGCCATTGACATTAAGCTTCTCATCCGGGATATTCAGTTCGCGTCCCACTGCCAGCGATTGCGCGGCAAACGCTTCGTTCGCTTCTACCAGATCGATATCTTCGATCGTCAGACCCGCTTTTTCAAGCGCTTTCTTCGTAGACGGAACCGGTCCGATACCCATGATGGACGGATCAACCCCTGCGCTTGCATTGGCACGAATCACAGCCATCGGTTTGAGACCCAGCTGCTCGGCACGCTCACGGCTCATCAGCACAAGCGCCGCTGCTCCGTCGTTAATGCCCGAAGCGTTGCCTGCCGTCACTGTTCCTTCTTTTTTGAAAGCCGGCTTCAGCTTGCCAAGTTGCTCTACTGTTACGCCCGCACGCGGGAATTCATCCCTGTCGAACAGTATAGGATCGCCTTTACGCTGCGGGATTTCTACCGGAACGATTTCGTCAGCGAACTTATTCTCATTCATTGCCGCTTCAGTCTTCTGCTGGCTCCATGCAGCAAATTTGTCCTGCTCTTCACGGGTAATTCCGTACTTCTCAGCCAGATTCTCCGCCGTGATACCCATATGATAGTTGTTAAACGCACACATCAGGCCATCCGTCAGCATGCTGTCAAGCACCTTCTGATCGCCCATGCGATAGCCAGTACGCGCTTTCGGCATCAGATATGGCGCCAGACTCATATTCTCCATGCCGCCCGCCACGACAATGTCAGCATCTCCAAGGCTGATCGCCTGTGCAGCCAGATGAACAGCTTTCAGACCCGAGCCGCACAGCTTATTGATGGTAGTAGACGGAACTTCATACGGCAGTTCGGCTTTAACGGCAGCCTGGCGCGCCGGACCCTGGCCGAGGCCCGCCTGTAAAATGTTCCCCATGATGACTTCATCTACTTGATCGCCGGAAACGCCTGCGCGCTTCAGCGCTTCTTTAATTACGATAGCCCCCAATTCCGTAGCCGGAATGTTGCTTAACGCTCCCATGAAGCTTCCAATCGGTGTACGGACAGCACTTACAATCACTACGTCACGGTTACTCATAGATTTGGCTCCCTCTCTCTCACTTTTTTTAATTTTTAATACATACTCGTACTATATTCGAGTGAAAAAAAACGAATTCCTGCTAAGGAGAGAGAATTTAATATAAATTAAAAACTTTTCATCAGGCGGTCCAGCACAACGAGCGATTCGGCACGGTTTGCCGTCCGATTCGGCCCAAAGCCGCCGTTTGCATCGCCGCTTACGTATCCGCGCTCAGACAGGAAACGGATGCTTTCGACCGCATAGGCTGGAAAAGAGGAAGCATCTTTAAAGGACGGAGACAATGTCGCAGGCTTGTTCGCATTGCCGTATCCCTTCTTTATCGCATTATGCATCATCACGGCCATTTGCGCTCGGCTAATCGGTGCATCCGCTTTAAATGTTCCATCGTCAAATCCCGAAACGATTCCTTTTTCCACAGCAGCCAGAATGGAAGCTTTCGCATAATCCGGCAGCTTATCCTTAAACGGTGATTGGGCTTTGGCCGGGTTGTTCTTCGTCCAACCGAATGCGCGGTCCATGAACGTTACGAACTGTCCGCGGGTGACCGCCACGGAAGGTCCCAGCTTCGTTGGAGTAATGCCGCTCACAATACCTTTTTTATACATTTCAATCAGTGTTGCTTCCGCCCAGTGTCCTTTAATATCGGTAAATCCGGTCGGATTGGCGGGAGCGGGCGGTGGTGTTACCGGTGCTGTGTTTGCCGGATACTCCAATGAGATTTCATCAAAATAGACTGTGCCCTGAGGCTCAAGCGTTGAATCTTCCTCATCTACCACATAGAGACTCTTCAGCGCTACCGGATACGCAACTCCCGCCGGGAAGCTGGCTTCAATCTCCTTCCAGTCAGTCCAATCGATTTGTTTGGCCAGATCCACATAATGAGTCTTTCCTTTCGCATCCACCAGCTCGGCGCGCAGCCAGTGAAGACTGTTGTCGCCGTATACCCACAACTTCATACCAAGCGGCTGACCCGGCATCAAGAGCGGGGAGGAGCCAAAACGTCCATAGGCAAAACGCATATCGACATTGGAAGAGCCTTCAAAATTATACGCCAGGCGCAGTGCTTTGCCGGACGCTTTTACCGGCTCGCCGTCCGTTGTCTGGCGGAACGATCCGTTCGTGCTGATAGAAGCGGGGATCGTATGATAACTGAGCGTAGTTAGATTATCGGCGTTGGTCCAGAACGACCATCTCGTTCCTACGGTAACCGGAACCTTGCGCACAATATTGTTGTAGGTAACAACCAGCTCACCGGACTTGCTCGTCTGTCCCGCCTGAATCGTAAAGCCCTGCAGCGTGCCCAATCCTGCTGTAAGCGATGTCTTTACCATACCGGGAGAGGCAGAAATAACCTGTCCGCTTTTTGTCTTCAACGAAACAGAAAAACTGGTCTGTCCGCCGCTGCGGAGTGCTAACGGCGACGGCGATACGATAATGTCCGTCACTTCCGGAGCCGTTATGCTCAGGTTCAGACTCTTCTTCACACCTCGATATTCTCCGGTAACCGTAATCGTACCGCTGCGTTTTGGAGTAAAGACATTTTTATTGAATGTACCGTCCGCCGGATTCGCCGTCCAGGTAATGTCGGCCGGATTCAATGTATACGGATTGTAATGGTTATCATACGCTTTAACGGTAAGAGTAATCGGCTGCCCCACTACTCCCTTGCTACCGTTGGTAAAAAGGAAATTCGCAAACTCACCCGCAGGCGCCGTATTGAATACCGCAAGCCCCGTTGGCACCGCACGCATAGCAGCGCCCAGTTTCGGTGTATTCAGAAGCGTTGTTTGCGTATCTCCCGGATAGCGGGCCACCATTGTGGTAGATCCGCCACCGTCAAGGTTCGCCGCATTGTATGCGCCCAGCTTCAACATCAACTGAGCCAGCTCGTCCAGCGTGACGCCCCGGCTCTTGTTCGGTCCTTCCACTACGACCATGTAGAGCGTTTTGCCGTCCTGCGATACTCCGAATGCCGTACGGGGCTGGTTGCCACCGATAGAATCAGACGGGATCTTCGTGAGCGCCTTTCCGTCTTTTACAAGCAGCATATGTCCACCCACGGCGCTGTACAGTTCACGATCGCCTACCGGAAAGTCAGTCGTCGTCTGGAGAGTAACCGTCACCGGGTCATTCACTTTAAAATGGCTCAACAAGTACTGCTTGCCTACCCCGTGTCCCCAAAGCACGTATCCGCCCTGCGGAATCGAATAACCAACCGGATTGCCGATACGCATATCCTTGACCCGGTCGTTGACAACCAGTATCTCCACCGCATCTTCATACCCTTTAATCGCACCCAGGCTTGTCGCACCGAAGTCGGAGGTATACAGATTGATTTTATTCAAGTGACTCTTGTCGTTCGTCGGATTGTATTCTTCCTTATTGACCCCCTGAATAATGGCGGTTGTTCCGTCAGGCGCCTGGACGGTCCCATTAAATCCCAAATGAGAAACAATCGCGGTCTTATCATTCAGCAGGCCAAAAGAGTACCAGTTGTTGATTTTCCCCATCGAAGACACCAGCTTGCCTTTATCAAGCACGATGCCAAACGGAGTGCCTTTGCGATCCATGCGGAAAAAATCGGCATTGATAGCCGCTATGGCCCCTCTTTCATCGGCCATTTTTTTGACATTCTGTCGGACTGTCAGTTTTCCGCCGGTACCGTATATCGGTCCCACTTCCACATACGGGTTGTTCAAATTAACACGCGTGACAAAAACATTTGAAGCTTTACCGTTAATCACATGCCGGTATTTCAGGAGGCTTGTCCCTTCCCCGATGGGAGATTCAGAAACCTTCTCCAGGGACATGCCCGCAGCCATTCCCTTATACGGCATCAGCAAAGCAATCGCTGCCACAATCGCAATAAATGCAACGATTCCCTTGCGTATGTAGTTGCTCATCACCCTTCTCCTCTCTTTTCATACTTACATGGTTTTTTCCAATTAATTTAGACGCCTTAAAGGAGGGATTAGTTTCTATTTAAATTAATATTTGAAGAAAAAGAGAAAAAAGAAGAGTGGGAAACATATGCAACGTCTCATCTCACTCTTCGTGGTCTTTTTAATGAGCTTTTACACGTACCTGTTGGTTTTGCAGAACTTTGAGGGTAAGGTCCAGCACCATTTTTTCCACAAGCTCCGTAAAGGTTCCTTCTTCAAACGGTCCTTTCTTAAGAGGCTTGCGGTTTGTTGCTTCATCCCACTCGGTAATCTCGCTGCGCACCAGTTCGCAGAAGACAATTTCATTGAAGAATTCCGTGCTTTGTTGGTGGAACTGGGATAAGTCTGTAGACATCAGTTCGTCTTTTTCCGGGAATCCGCTCGGCAGCGGCTTGTTTACCAGAAAGTCAAACTCGCGCCGTACGTTGAAGAAAGGTCCTACCGGCGGCGTCAGGAATTCATCGATATCCACGACACAATCGAACGGTATGTCGACAGTCAGCGAGCGCAGACGTGAGAATACTTCATCCTTATCAGCATCCCACGGCGTTGCATACTGGATATTTTTGCGGACAAAACCGCTGAGGAACAGCTTGCCGCGCGGTCCTCGCGTGCTGCGCGGTTGAATCAGACGGCACTGGGTCACCTTCACGCGCTTCTTGATTCTTTTGATTTCGAGTACCGGATCGCAGAATTTAATCTTGGCTCGAAGCGGAATTTGAACCGATACTTCCTGCAGAAGAACAGGTACTTTTACGATACGTTCCCCGGCCGGCGTCAGGTTGCCGGGCGTGACGATAGTACCTTCACATTCATTGACATTTGCCGAGTCATCAAATTTGATTGGCATAACCAATTCCCTCCTTGAGAATTCGCTTATTGCATACTATGAGACAGATTGGAATCGGTATGGACAGACTACCCGGGACATGCGTGGATTTTTCACAAAAAAGAGCGCATTCTTAAAAAGAATGCACTCCTCTTTACCTTTATCGCTGTAAGCTTTTCGGAAGGAAAGGTACCGGCTTCTCGCCGCGCAGCCCGAAATAATACAGAATGGCTTCACAAATGCGCCGGGACGCTTCCCCGTCGCCATACGGGTTAACGGCCTTCGCCATTTGATCGTATGCCTCCCGGCTAGTTAGCAATTCATCGGCCAAAGTGAAAATCTTTTCTTCATCCGTGCCAGCTAATTTTAATGTACCCGCCTCGATTCCTTCCGGGCGTTCCGTCGTGTCGCGAAGTACAAGCACCGGCACACCGAATGCAGGCGCTTCCTCCTGTACCCCACCGGAATCGGTCAAGATTAGATACGCGCGGGACATAAAGTTATGGAAATCAACCGCGCCCAGCGGAGCGATAAGCTGAATTCGCCCATGCTCGCCCAAATACTTGTTGGCGGCTTCCTGTACTACCGGATTAAGATGAACCGGATAGACAACGGCGATATCTTCATGTTTGTCCACCAGACGACGAATAGCCCGGAACATGCGCGCCATCGGCTCCCCGAGGTTTTCCCGGCGATGGGCGGTCACTAAGATTAGCTTCTTCCCGGCAAATTCCTCCAGTACCGGATGCTTGTAATCGTCGCGCACCGTAGTTTTTAGCGCGTCAATGACCGTGTTCCCGGTAACGTAAATTACATCGTCCCTTTTATCTTCCCGTTTCAGATTTTCTGCCGCCTGTGCGGTCGGCGCGAAATGCAGATCAGAGATGACACCCGTTAATTGACGGTTCATCTCTTCCGGATACGGCGAGTATTTGTTCCATGTGCGCAGGCCCGCTTCCACATGGCCTACCGGAATTTGATTGTAAAACGCCGCCAGACTCGCGGCAAATGTCGTTGTCGTATCGCCGTGAACAAGTACCATATCCGGCTTTTCCGCTTTCATAATCTCGTCAAGCCCTTCCAGTACACGAGTCGTAATCTGGGTTAACGTCTGCCGGTCTTTCATCACATTCAAATCGGCGTCCGGCGTAACGGAGAAAATATCCAGCACCTGGTCAAGCATTTGACGATGCTGCGCCGTAACGCAGACGAACGGTTCAAGCTCTTCATATTGACGCAGTTTATGTACGAGCGGCGCCATTTTAATCGCTTCCGGCCGTGTACCAAACACGGTCATAATCTTTCTTCTGGTCAAAGTTTCACCCCATTTGCGCGTTACTTCGTTCCGTACAGGCGGTCACCCGCATCTCCGAGACCGGGTACGATGTAACCGTGATCGTTTAATTGCTCGTCCACTGCGGCCACATAAATGTCAATATCTGGATGAAGCTGCTGGAATTTCTCGATGCCTTCCGGCGCTGCGATGAGGCACATCAGTTTCAGGTTTTGCGCACCGCGGTTTTTCAGAGCCGTTACCGCGGCGGCAGCGGAGCCTCCGGTAGCAAGCATCGGGTCGATGACAATCAGCTCACGCTCGTTAATATCGCTCGGAAGCTTTACGTAATACTCTACCGGCTCCAGCGTTTCCGGGTCACGGTACAGGCCGACATGGCCGACTTTTGCGGCCGGGATCAGCTTTAGCATGCCGTCTACCATGCCGAGGCCAGCACGAAGAATCGGAACGAGCCCAACTTTCTTTCCTGCGATGACTTTCGTCTTACAGGTGGTGACCGGCGTTTCGATTTCAATTTCTTTGAGCGGCATTTCGCGTGTGATTTCGTATGCCATCAGCATTGCGACTTCATCCACCAGCTCGCGGAATTCCTTCGTACCCGTATTTTTATCTCGAATATACGATAATTTGTGTTGAATTAACGGATGGTCAAATACGTACACTTTTCCCATCGGGGGAGCCTCCTGTCTGCTTATCAAAATATGTCGTCACTGTTCACAGTTTTTTGCACTGCGATATATTATAGCAGAATAGGATTCGAGATGCATGGTTTAAAACGAAAAAGAAGGGAAAAAACGAAGGATTTTACTTGACTCTATATAAGCCAGCAAGAAAAAACCTTATATATTAACAGGCAAAAATTACGTTCCCTCTCTTTTTTCGTCTGTTTTTTCCTCTACATACCATAGAACATATACAAAGATAAAGCAGAAAAGCGGAATACAAGATCTGTACCCCGCTTTTCTGCTTTATTTTAATTGGCTTGACACCAAGCACTGTGGTTGATTGATTCTATACCCCTTCCCCGTTTCAGTATTACAATTAAATCTCCAGATTCGGATACATCGGGAATTTCTCGCAAAGAGCAGCGACGCGCTGGCGAGCTTCATCCTGCTTGGCTTCGTCCTGCGGATTTTTCAGGGAAAGCGCCATAATAGCCGCAATTTCTTTCATCGCTTCCCCGTCAAAGCCGCGGCTTGTAACAGCCGGCGTACCGATGCGAATACCGCTGGTAACAAACGGGCTGGCCGGATCGTATGGAATCGTATTCTTGTTGCAGGTGATGCCCACTTCATCCAGCAGATGCTCGGCGTCTTTTCCCGTCAGATTCATGTTGCGTACATCAATAAGAATCAGATGGTTATCCGTACCGCCGGAAATAAGTGTAAACCCTTCTTCTTTTAACGATTCAGCTAACTGTTTAGCATTTGCGATGACGCGAGCGCTGTACTCTTTGAATTCCGGCTTCAACGCTTCTCCGAATGCGACAGCCTTCGATGCGATGACATGCATCAACGGACCGCCCTGAATGCCAGGGAATACGGATTTATCGATCGCTTTCGCATACTCTTCGCGGCACAGAATCATACCGCCACGGGGTCCGCGCAGCGTTTTGTGCGTCGTCGTTGTGACAAAATCAGCGTACGGCACCGGATTCGGATGGTGGCCGGTCGCCACAAGACCTGCGATGTGCGCCATATCCACCATCAAGTATGCGCCCACGCTATCCGCGATTTCACGCAGCCTGGCGAAATCAATCACGCGCGGATATGCGCTTGCGCCCGCTACGATCATTTTCGGTTTATGCTCTTCCGCCTTTTTGCGGACATCCTCATAATCAATCACTTGTGTTTCTTTATCTACGCCATATTCCACGAAATTGTACAGTGTACCGGAGAAGTTAACCGGACTGCCGTGTGTCAGGTGTCCACCATGGGACAGGTTCATGCCGAGCACGGTGTCTCCCGGCTTTAAGAATGCGAAATAGACGGCCATGTTTGCCTGTGCGCCGGAGTGAGGCTGCACATTGGCATGCTCAGCGCCGAACAATTGCTTCGCACGGTCGCGTGCAAGGTTTTCTACGATATCCACATACTCGCATCCGCCGTAATAGCGCTTGCCCGGATATCCTTCAGCATACTTATTGGTCAATACCGTACCCATGGCTTCCATTACCGCTTCGCTGACGAAGTTCTCGGAAGCGATAAGTTCAATTTTCGATCGCTGACGGCCCAATTCCAGTTTGATGGCTTCTGCTACTTCTTGGTCGTGTTTCTTCACTTGTTCAAGCATCCTCTCTTCTCCTCCTCATAAAACGCTTAGATTAATGACAGCTTTCTTCCGGCCAGGTGCGCTCGTATACTGCGCGGGAGCCGCCGATAAGTTTCGGACGCGTCACCGCCATCGTTACATGTGCTTCACCCAACTGCTTTGTACGCGGACGAATCGGCACGGCCACCGGCTTTATGTGCATACCGATGAATGTATCCCCGATATCAATGCCGGCATCGGCCTGAATGGTTTCCACCACTACCGCATCCCGCATCTGCCGAAACGCATGCGAAGCCATAGCTCCTCCGGCGCGCGGAACAGGCACAACGGTTACCTCCGGCCAGCCGAAACGTTCCGCTGTTTCCCTTTCTATTACAAGCGCCCGGTTTAAGTGCTCACAGCACTGGAACGCTACGGAAAATCCATGTTCCTGCCTTACCTCTTCAATCGCTCCATACAGCGCTGCGGCGACTTCCTCACTGCCTGCAGAGCCAATTCGTTTACCGATAATCTCGCTGGTGCTTGTACCGAAGACAAGAATATGATTCTCACCGAGCGGTTTGGCCGCCAGGAGATCCTCCATAATGGAGCTGATGTCTTGCCTTAACTGTTCCATCTTCACAGGTTTTCACACTGCCTTCGTCAAGGACTTACTGTTTGTCCTCAATTTCTTTAATTTTTTCCACACGACGCAGATGGCGGCCGCCGGAAAATTCCGTTTCAAGCCAGATTTTCACAATTTCTAAAGCCAATCCGGGCCCGATAACGCGCTCACCCATCGCCAGAATATTGGAATCGTTGTGCTCACGCGTAGCCTTCGCCGTAAAGCAATCATGTACCAACGCACAGCGAATGCCTTTGACTTTGTTGGCGGCAATCGACATGCCGATGCCTGTACCGCAGATAAGGATACCGCGGTCAAATTCGCCTTTTGCAACTTTCTCAGCCACCGGCAATGCATAATCCGGATAGTCGACCGAATCTTCGCAATTACACCCGAAATCCTTATATTCGATGCCTGTAGACTCGAGATACTTTCTAATTTCCTCTTTTAATTTATAACCACCGTGGTCAGCGGCAATTGCGACTTTCACGTCTGGATTCCTCCGTTTCTGTAATCCATCTGCTTCTTTTTGTATTATAACCTATTGAAAGCAAATGCATAGAGGATTTTTGTGCTTGGAAACGAAAAAACTGTACATTTTTGATTATATAACAAAAAACGTTCGGAAATAAATCGTTTTGATTTGTAAGAATTTTCTTTGCATTATGCTTAGAATCATATAATAATACTCAAACACCCATGAACTAATTTATTCTTCAATGAACTCTGTAACGACGCGGACCAATCCTGGCAGGTCGTCAATTAGCGCCGAGTGCCCGGTATCCAAATAACGAAGGCGCGCATTTTCCCCGATATCTTTTTGAATATCCAGCGCCATCTGCTCCGGCACAACGCGATCCTTTTTCCCGCTTAAAACGAGAACCGGCATCGTAATCTTCGACGCTTTGCCATTTCCTTCGCCCATCACGGTGGTTTCGCTGCTGATATTGAACATGGCAAGTGCATAATCGACATCGACCAGGTTGCGCTGCGTCAGCATATCTTCCAGATATCTGTCATAGCGCGTTTCATCCGGCTTATTGTCGTGATAAATGAGCATCTCCCATATTTGCCGTAGCGTATCTTTATCCCTCGTCTCATACGCCCGCAGAATCGGAAGTACCTGGACCAAATCCAGGGCAATCTCTTCTTTCGTACGCAGCGGCTGTGTAATATCGGGCTGGCCGTGTTCATCTTTTTTGAAAATCGGGTAGCCTCTCGTGCCCACAGATGCCAACAGCACCAACTTCTCTACTTTATCCGGATGATCGGCCGCGAAATCCATTGCCACTCCGCCCCCGGTGGACCAGCCCATCAGCACGAAAGACGACAGCCCCACTATTCTCGCCCAATCGTCCAAATCCAGAGCGAAATCATGCAGCGAATCGATAGGTGTATGGTAGCTTGATTCACCGAATCCTCGCATATCCACCGCATATACTTTATATTTAGGAGGCAGCGCCTCCATAAAAACATCCCAATGCACAGACGATGTCATATTGCCGTGCACAAGCACAAGCGGGCGCGTACCGCCCGCTCGTTCTCGATAGCCGATCCTTTCCCCGTTCGCAAGTTGCACATACTGTAAAGAGATATCTGCCACCATGCATTCTCCTCTCTGTTACAACTGGAACTTTGAGACGTACTCCTTCAACTGCTCCGACTGGGTGCGCAGCACCTGTCCGGCTGCCGCCACTTCCTCCATAAACGCTGTCTGCTCCTGCGCGGCCTGAGAAACGATTTCCGCGCCGCGTGACGTTTCATGGGCCACCTGGGCCACATCGCGGGCATCTTTCATCATGACCTTCATGCTTTCGCTTTGCCGCTCAATCAGTGCCGCAATTCGTTCCACGGATGCAACGACCTCATGCACCGAACTGGAAATGTTGCGCAGCGCCTGCATTGTCTGCTCGCCGCGCTTGGATTCCGTATCCGCAATAATCACCTGTCCCTGAATTTGTCTTACTGCGCCCGTTACCTCACGCTGCATCTGTTCAATCAGCGCTGTAATATTTGAAGCTGCTTTGCCGCTCTCATCAGCCAGCTGCCGCACCTCGTCGGCTACAACCGCAAACCCTTTGCCGTGCTCGCCTGCACGCGCCGCTTCAATGCTTGCGTTCAGCGCCAGCAAATTGGTCTGATCGGCCAGTTCGCTGACGACCCGGGTAATGCTGCCGATTTGTGCCGCGTTTTGCTCCAAACGGCGCACCGTCTCAATCGATTGTTCATTTTCCTGTGCCAGCTTATGCATACCTTCTACCAGCGATTCGACCACTTTGCCGCTTTCCGCAAGCGTGGTAAGCATCTGTCGGGACAGATTGCGGGAGCTTTCCGCATGTTCGGCCGCTTCCCGTGATAGCTCGCCCACCGCTTCCACCGATTCGACCATCGCCTCTGTATGGCGTGCCTGATTTTCTGCGCCTTGTGTAATCTGATCCATCGTTACGCTAATCTGTTCGATTTGTAATGCGGCTTCATCCGACGCCACCGTTAATTCACTCACGCTCGCCGCGGCATGTTCAGACGATTGGTTAATATCGTTAATCATCGCACGCAGGTTGCTGATCATCAAAGCAAACGAGCGGGATAACGCGGCAATCTCATCTCCCGACTTCAACTCCCCGATGTCCACACGCAAATCACCCGCAGATGCGCGGGATGCCGCCTGTTCCAGTTCAACGATCGGTTTTACGATCCAGCGTGCGATCAACCAGCCGAACACACCTGACCAGAATACGCCGAGTCCCAGCGTCAACAGTATAAATAACCAGTACGGAATGATATGTGTTACATAATCGCTTATAACAAAAATGAAAAAACCGCTTGTTCCATACGTTACAGCCGATAGCCCACTGATGCCGAGCACAAGCTTTTTAACCAAACCAAACGAATGCGTAGGTTTGTTATTCATGCTGTTCCCCCCTGCCGCCTCAAAAGATAAAGTCCTTCTATCCTTATTTATCGGATGAAACAGGGGCTATTTATTAATCAAATTAGCTTGTCTATGATGAAAAATTTGCATCTTCTTGCAAAATGTCAACGAGACGCTTTAATGCCCCTTCTATTTCCTGTGCACATGCTTCATATTCCGAAAGACTTCCGCCGAACGGATCGGCTACATCATAGTTCGGAGTCTGGCTTTCCAGGATGGCGATTTGATTTCGCTCTTCTACGGTCGCCTGCATAATGCGCTCTTTCCAATCATCGAGCTTCTCGCGCACCTGTTCGAGCCTGCTGTACAGCTCCTGATACTCGTCTTCCAACTTTTGAATTTCTTCGCGATGTTCTTCCATGAACTTTTCCTGCTTCTGTTCTAACCGTTCATACAGCCGATTCAATTCCGCAAGACGCTCCTGGGCTTCTTCCGACGTGTCTGTATATTCTTTCAGCGTATACACTTTCTCCCGGAATTCAGGGAACTGCTGCAGGAGCGTATTTCTGTGGGACTCGGTCATTGTCATAACAAGATCGGCCCACTCCATCAACTCGGCCGTTACCGCCTGTGAAGAGTGCTTTTCTGTAATACCCTGCCGCTCAAGAATAGTGACAGCATGCTTTGATGCAGCCGATCCTGCAGACGCAAACAATCCGGCGGATTTTGCTTCCACGTCGATTCCACGGTCCGCCGCAATCTTTTTCAACATTTTCTCCGCCATCGGACTGCGGCATGTATTACCGGTGCAAACAAACAAAATACGCATCAAGTTCTCCCCTTTCCTACTCTTCTTCATTGTCATCGGAATTGTCCGAGATTGCAAGTTTAGCCACCATATTCTACTCTATTGTGCCCTTCTTTTTCCAGTATTAGTTACATCATCAGATGGAGCAGCATCATCGCTGCCAGGCTTACCAGCATACCTAATTGCGCGCTTAATGCGTGCATGGCAAGCCCCGCCGGACCAAGCTCTTTCCAGACAAGATACGCCATAGCGCCAATCGCAAACGACATACCGAAAGTAATGGCCTGCGGAGTCGACATAAAATACAATCCACTCAACCAGGCTCCCACCGGAATGCTAAGACTGATAAGAAAAGCGAGCAATAGAATGGAACGTCGGCGCATACTTCCCAGCAAAAACGGAGCGGCCAGTCCAACTCCTTCGGGAATATTGTGCAGCGACATCGATAGCGCGATCATCACGCCCGCATGGTGATGCGTCTGAAATCCCGCACCGATCGCTACCCCTTCCGGCACATGATGAAACGCCAGTGCAGCCGCCATCATCCATCCGGATCCGCGCCATTCCTGCGGTGTACGCCGATGTTCCCCGCTGTGCTCTGCCCCGTGTTTTCCGTGCGCACTCATTATATGGCGGAGTATTTTCAAGAGTAAAAATCCACCCGTAATTCCAAGCAACACACCAAACCACTTTCCACCGCGAAAAGCGGCCGGCAGCAGATCAGCCAGAATAACCAGCCCCATAATACCTGCGGACATACCAAGGTAGAACGCCATAAGTTTACGTCCCGGCATCCCAACAAACAATGTCATAAGCGCCCCCACCACCGTAGTCAATCCGGTTCCCGCACTAATCAACAGAAGTTCCGCCGCTATCATCGGTCAGGCTCCTACAGCAAAAATTTAATCCCGAAACCGAGCAGAATGACGGCCCCGAAAATTTCGCTATATTCCCCAAACCAGCTTCCGACCCTTCTACCCAGCAGAAGGCCTGCCGCCGCCAGCACCATCCCCATTAAGCCAAAGATGGATACCGCCAGCATAACGTTAACACGGAAAAGTCCGAACGAGAAACCGACCGAGAGCGCGTCCAGACTTACACTAAAACTAAATAACAAAAGCCCCCAGAACGTTGTTTTCAACAGAGGGCTTCTCTCTTTGCCGCCAAAAAAAGCATTCCACAGCATATGCAGCCCCAGTGCGACAAGAATCATCCCTCCGATGTATGCGGCGACATGGCCCACATATGAAGTAAGAAACAGCCCGAGGCCAATACCAATCAACGGCATAACAATATGAAAAATACCAATAGTCAAACTCACTTTTAAAATGGTCAGCAACCGGATGCCGCTCATCCCCATGCCAATGCCAAGCGAAAAAGCATCCATGCCGAGGGCCGTCCCGATCATCAGCAACGTAATGAGTTCCCCCCACTGCAACGCCTCCCATTCTATGCCCACATCCATTCCTCCTGTCTATGTGCATTTACACTTGATAAATCGACATTCGTTCGCGGAGTGAGGGAAGAGGCAGGGGAAAAAGAAGTTGAAAAGATGAAAAAAGAGACGCTTCCCTTTTTTTCATGCAAGGCAAATCTAACCCCCATACCACCAAACAAATGTCGAAACATCAAAGTTTGTCTATATAGACAAGATATGCACAATCATACAGGATATGCGGATTAGAGATAGCGATTGCCTGCAGCTTTCGCAAGCCGATTCATGATAGCTGCACCAACGCCGCTCTCCGGAAACGTCTCAGCGAAAATTACATCTACGCCTGCCTGGTCAAACTGCCGCAGTACATCATAAAGACGACGGGCTACGCTAATCAAATCGCTTCGCTCTCCGCAGGGGACCACTGTATGCCCTCCGTCATAGCTATGAACGGATTCTTCGGTTGCCAAAATGCCGACTTTCTTTCCTTCATCGGCTGCAGCGCGCGCGAGTTCGCGGACGCGCTGTGTCATCTGGGCCGGATTCTCGCCACGGACCAGCCACATCTCTCCTTTCGGCGCATAGTGCCGATACTTCATCCCCGGTGATTTCGGCGCTGCCTCCTCGCCCAGAATGCCTGGATCGATTGCTACTTCTCCCGTGATCTCGACGATTTGCTCCGCCGTGACACCGCCCGGACGAAGGATCATGGGCACGTCTCCCGTAATATCCACAACCGTAGACTCTACGCCGATGCCGGTCGGACCGCCATCCAACACTCCGTCAATCCGTCCGTCCAAATCTTCGAGTACATGCTGCGCGGTCGTCGGACTAGGGCGTCCGGAGAGATTGGCGCTTGGTGCGGCAATCGGAAGCTGTGCCGCTCGAATCAATGCCAGAGCCAGCGGATGGTCCGGCATACGGATCGCCACTGTATCCAGACCGGCGGACGCGCGCATCGCCACACCCGGTTTTTTCGGAAATACAATGGTCAGCGGTCCCGGCCAGAATGCCTCCATAAGCGCTTCGGCCATTAACGGTATTTCGGCCACCAATTCATTCAATTGAACCCGGTCGGCAACGTGGAGAATCAGTGGATTATCACTCGGCCGGCCTTTCGCGGTATAGATTTTTTCCACTGTTTCATCCACAAGTCCGTTACCGCCAAGCCCGTATACCGTTTCTGTCGGAAACGCGATCAGCCCATTATTTCTTACTATTGCTGCGGCTTCATGGACCTGTGGATAATCTTCCAGACCATCCACAATCTTATCCACATTCCAGTACTTTGTTCTCTGATTCATTGAAAAACCCTCAGTTCTACTAAATTGTGCTCTTTTTTAGTTATACCTGCTCCCTCTTTCCTTTGCAATAAACAACATATCCACAAGTTGTGTATATCTTGTGGATAATTTACTGGATGAGTTGTGTATGACGCTGCTTTTTCCAGAAAAATTGATAATATCCGAATTGCAAAAGAAGGTTAACCGTAAATGCAATCGGATAGGCGATCCAGATGCCCACAATTCCGATTTGATGGGACAGTATATAAGCAACCGGCACTTCCACTCCCCATATAGAGGCGATAGATAAGGCGGTCGGCCAGAATACAGTACCGCTTGAACGCATAATCCCGGACATAACGCTCGCATGGCCAAAAATCAGGTAGCTCCATAATGTAATGCGCAGCAGTTCATGTGCCAATTCCATGGTCTGCGCTTCTGTGATAAACAAAGAAAGAATGACGCCGGCAAACGTATACGTAAGGACTATTAATAGACCTCCGATGATATAGTTCAATACAATTCCTGCCTGGATTACTTTCTTCAACCGCTCAAACACTCCTGCACCAATCGCCTGGGCGCCGAAGATGGACACTGCCATCCCCAGACTCATTGCAGGCATCATCACATAGCTGGCCACCTGATTTACCGCACCGTAAGCCGCGGTCGCCAGTGAGCCAAAGCGATTGACGAAAGAAATGACGGCAATGGTCGCCAGTGAAATGAGTACCATCTGCACGCTCGTTGGAATCCCGATTTTAATCAGCAGTTTAAAAATCGCGCCATCAATTTTCAAATGGCGCAGTGCCTCCCGATTAAAGCGCAGCGGATGATTGGCCTGACGCAAATAAATAAGGAAAATCACAAACGTAACCAGCGAACCAATAACGTTAGCCCAGGCCGCCCCGTTAATCCGAAGTTCCGGAAAACCAAATAACCCGAGAACCAACACCGGTGTTAGCGCGACAGTCAATGCCGTGCTGATGATCAAGAAATAAAATGGCGTTTTCGAATCGCCCGTACCGCGAATAAATGTCGTATAGCTGATATACAGGAACAGAATCGGAATTGCATAGAAGAAAATACGCGCATAGGCCGCCGAATCTTCCAGAATATTGGCCGGTGTACCAATCATGCCTAGTATATCTTCCGCAAATAATACGCCGATGACCGCCAGCAGGCTTCCTAACAAAAACGTCGTTGTCAGCGTCGTCCCCATCACCGCTCTGACCCGTTCATAGTTCTGCGCTCCGTACGCCTGCCCGATCAGTACAGAGCTTGCACTTCCAAGTCCGATAACGAACGAGACAAGGAAGAAAAACATCGGAAAGAATGCAGACACTGCCGCAAGCGCATTCACTCCGATGAATCGTCCCAGCATAATACTGCTGACGGTGCCGCTGATCGATTGCAGCGCATTACTCAACATAAGCGGAATTAAAAAAATAAGCAGCCCTTTCCACACCGTCTTGTCGTTATCTGTACTATCATTGACTTCCATTTTTCTATCCTCTCCTTCTTTCCTCACGATTTTCACGAAAAAAAGGAAGAAACCCTGCCACTTCGACAGAGTTTCCTTACTATGTGAATAATTTATGGAACAATTCTACCAAAAAGAACCGCACTTGAATTTGATTTCCGTCTTTCTTCTGCCGATCTGCATCAGCCTGCTTTTGTTGCGCATCTCCATTGGTAATATCCACAAAACAGAGCGGTGGAAACAGCACGCACCACCAGTTCTTTCCTTCCGCGTTACCAATGGTAATCCGAACAGCTTCGTACTGTCCGGCCGGAAACACCTGTGTTCCGTACATTTTCGTCGGGAAATCGGTTGGCGCAAGCTCCACGCGCGAAGCATAGGAGAAACCCTTCTCCTTAATCGTCTCATCTACAATCCTCTGCAGCTCCGGCAGATGGTTGCTGATGACTATTCGAGCATCATCGAAGCTCTCCGCCCCCCCGGCCCATCCTTTCACCGATTCAATTACACGGTCGCGCACCTGGCGCTTCAACTGCTGATCTTCCGGGGTATCGCTATTGGCGAGAATCCGCAAACGAATCGACTGCTCAGGCACCATATTGTCAGCAAAGACAGCCAGCGCTTCTTTCTGGCTTTCCCAGCTCATTAGTAAAAGAAATAAAGCAAAAAAGAGCAGATAATATTTTTTCATGTCCCTTATCCCCTTTCCTCTCCCTGTTCATCAGTATGGACAGCAAAAAGAGAGGATAAACCTGCTATTTTTAGAGAATAAGAGATTTAGAGATACCGCTCTTCAACTTCGAACAGCTATGACATGGCGACCGATATCGGCCAAATCGTGCACAATGTATACTTCCGAGAAAAGACCGGTATCTTCCAGCCAGCTGCGGACGGTCTCCGCCTGATGAATACCGACTTCCCAGCCAAGCAGCGCACGCTCTGCCAGCACCTGCGACAAATCTTTCGTCATCCGGCGGTAAAAGTCCAGTCCGTCCTCTCCACCGTCCAGGGCGCGAAGCGGTTCATGGTCTTTTACCTGCGTATCCAGCTGTGTAACATCAAACGATGGAATATACGGCGGATTGGACACAAGAACATCCACCCTGCGTTGGTCACGAAGCAGCGGTTCCAATAAATCTCCCCTGACAAATGAGATTTTATCTGCTGTATGATGCCGTACCGCGTTACGATGAGCCACATCCAGAGACTCCTGCGCAATATCGGTAGCGATCAGCTTCCAATTCTCACCGCCAAAAGCGGCCAGCGTTACCGCAATCGCACCGCTTCCCGTACCGATGTCCGCCGCAAGAAGAGCGGCGTCTTCCGGCCAAAGCTCCTTCACCCGCTTCAAAACCTCCTCCACAAGCAGCTCGGTTTCCGGCCGTGGAATCAAAACGGAAGGATTCACCTCAAAAGCGAGTCCATAAAACTCCTGGGTGCCGACGATATACTGCATCGGCTCTCCGGCTGCGCGCCGCCGGACAACCTCGTCAATTCTCGTCCATTCTTCCTCCGTCAATGTGTGGGACATCCCCGAGATAAACCGGATGCGATCCCAGCCCAACGCGTGGCGAATAGCGTACTCCGCCAGAAATGCCGCATCATCGATCCCTTTTTCGCGTAAAAAACGAGAAGCCTTCTGCATAGCTTCCCGTACCGCCATTTTATTCATCCGCTTACGCACCTTCAGCATTGCGCATTAATTCCGCCTGCTCATGCAGTACAAGCGCATTGATGATTTCGTCCAACTCCCCGTTCAATACCTGGTCGAGCTTGTGCAGTGTCAGACCGATTCGATGGTCAGTAACACGGCTCTGTGGGAAATTGTACGTCCGGATGCGTTCGCTCCGATCGCCCGTAC
The DNA here is from genome assembly GCF_002375825.1 of Aneurinibacillus sp. UBA3580. Classification (NCBI taxonomy): domain Bacteria; kingdom Bacillati; phylum Bacillota; class Bacilli; order Caryophanales; family Paenibacillaceae; genus Aneurinibacillus; species Aneurinibacillus sp. UBA3580. The sequence continues at coordinate 23,629 of NZ_DFMZ01000004.1, read as the reverse complement.
CCACTGCGGAGCGGCGGGCATCGGCGTATTCCGCATGCGCTTCCTGCTGGTACTTGTCTAACAGACGGGCACGCAGTACACGCATCGCCTTGTCTTTATTTTTGTGCTGGGACTTCTCGTCCTGGCAGGTTACTACGATACCGGTCGGCACGTGGGTTAGACGCACGGCTGATTTGGTCGTGTTCACGCTCTGTCCGCCGGCGCCGCTGGAGCAGAACAGATCGACGCGGATATCATTCTCATTGACTTCTACTTCCACTTCTTCCGCTTCCGGAAGCACGGCCACTGTTGCCGTCGACGTATGGATGCGTCCGCCGGATTCCGTGGACGGAACACGCTGCACGCGGTGCGCGCCACTCTCGAACTTCAAGCGACTGTATGCGCCTTTACCGTTCACAGAGAAAATAATCTCTTTATAGCCGCCGATATCAGTCGGAGCCGCTTCGAGGACTTCTACCTTAAACTTATGCTTAGCCGCATAACGGGTGTACATCTCAAATAAGTCGGATGCAAACAGAGCTGCTTCATCACCGCCGGCCGCACCCCGGATTTCAATGATAACGTTCTTGTCGTCGTTCGGGTCTTTCGGCAGCAGTAGGATGCGGATGCGCTCTTCCAGTTCTTCCTTCTTATCTTCCAGCTCGCCAATTTCCATCTTGACCATCTCACGCATTTCATCGTCGAGCTTCTCTTCCAACATGTCTTTAGCATCTTGCAACTGCTGGGTCGTTTTTTTATATTCACGATACGCCTGTACCGTCTCTTCAATATCCGATTGTTCCTTGGAATATTCACGCAGCTTTTGCGGATCATTCATGACCTGTGGGTCGCACAGAAGCTGCGTTAATCGCTCATACCGCTCAACAACCGATTCCAATCGCTGTAGCACGGTTCTTCACCTCATTTTAAAATTCCATAGCATAACAGTATAATTATATAGGACTGCTTAAGATAAGTCAAAATAAGAGAAAAGAGCAATACCCAAGCTTTTATATTGCAGGCATCGCTCTTCTCTTCATCTGTTTTTCCTTATTTTATTCTACCATCCAAATCATTCATATGAACGCGGTAGTTATTAATTGGCGTGCCGCTGCGGATACCGTCGCCGATATCCTGAATGCGGTTGAAGATGCCTGTATCAGAGCTGACGCGCACATCGTAGCGCGGCATCTTCTGTTGAACACGCTGCCGTACTTTCTCCCGAATATCAGCCGCTTCCTGAGGGCTACGCACCGTATCGGCCAGCGTTAGGCCAACATAGGCACGTGCTCCGTTAATGACAACGCTGGCGCGTTTGACCTTCGGTACCTGCACCGCCACATTGGCCATGCTGTCCGCTTCCGCCTGAATGTCCCGCACGTCGTTGCGTCCGGTTACGATATTCGGATTCAAATCGCTTCCCACCAGCACCCGGGTCGTGCGTTCCGGAGTAGTGCGATTATATTCGTTTACTTGAACGCCCTGCCGCTGCGGTGCCGCACTCTGGTTGTTCGGATTACAGCCAGCGGCCAGCAGCAGGACGACGCTAATCAGTGCCATGCTTACGCTTTTTCTCATGAATAAAGCCCACCTCCTCATGTATAGTGTGTGCTAAGAGGAGGCAGGCTTATGCGCCGGATTAAGAAAGCGAAATCTTTCCGCTCATGCTTCGCGGCTGCTTGTAACATTTACGGCAGACGGGAATGTAGCTGTCATTGCCGCCGATTTGAATTTGTTCGCCTTCATATACCGGCTCGCCGTCTTTGACGCGCAGGACCATTGTGGCTTTCCGATCACAGAACCAGCAGATTGTTTTGATTTCTTCCAGTTTGTCCGCGTACAGCAGAAGCGCTTCGCTGCCCTCAAACAGATGATTGGCAAAATCATTCTTCAACCCGTATACAATTACGGGAATATTCAATTCATCTACAATTTCCGTAAGCTGCAGGATGTGGTGCCTGCGCAGGAACTGCCCCTCATCCACCAGTACACAATTCGGTAAACCATCCTGATTCATCTCTACGACCGTTTTGATGTTGGTTTCTTCGTCCACGGCAATCGCTTCCCGTCGTAAACCGATGCGGGATGCTACGTATCCGCGTCCATATCGGTTATCAAGCACCGATGTAAAAATCATGACCCGCTTTCCCTGTTCTTCATAATTATGGGCCACTTTCAGAATTTCCACCGACTTTCCACTGTTCATCGTACCGTATCGAAAATATAGCTGTGCCATGTTTACTCTCCTTCCAACGTATCCATCTTATCCTGAAAGGAGCGGCAAGAAAAGCACTAAAAAACAGACAGGCGAAACTGCCTGTCTGTTTTAGCTGCATCAATCATATTACTTGATGTTGTATTTCTTTTTGAAACGATCTACACGTCCACCAGCATCAACAAATTTTTGTTTACCAGTGAAGAAAGGATGGCACTCGGAGCAAATCTCCACGCGCAAGTTTTCTTTCACTGAGCCGGTTTCGAATTCGTTACCGCATGCGCAAGTAACTTTTGTCACTTTGTAGTCAGGATGGATATCCGGTCTCATTTCATTCACCTCTTTCTGCCCTGAATCTTTACGAAACAGAGTTACACTCAAACACACATGAATGCATTATAGCACGGCTGCCTTTTCTTTGCAAATATCTCTAATGAAAAAATCATACAGCCAGCGTCTTCCGGCGCAGCTCCTGGAACGCAGCCGGCGGAATATGGGTATACGATCCGATAATCACATCCGGCAGCTCCTGGCGATAAATTTCGAGCGCCTGCTTCATGCCGAATACTTCGCCTTTGGCCGGCGGAATCATGGCCAGATAGCTGTCCGGGTCAATATTCAGGTTGCGCATCTGAATCAATCGAATACCGTTCTTGCGGATAAAATCAATCATGGCTTCCATCTCTTCTTCCCGATCAAACACGCCCGGAAAAACGAGATAGTTAATCGAGGTATACACCCCTTTGCTGCCGGCGTAAGCCGCAGATTTCGCCACATTCTCAAGTGTGTAAGCGCGCGGGCGATAATACGCGTTATAGTGCCCGTCAATCGCGCTGATGGTGCTAATGCGCATTAAATCCAGTCCGGCATCCACGATCGCTTTGATGTGATCAGTGAGTCCGGCATTCGTATTTATGTTGATAAAACCCATTTTCGTCTGCTCACGTACGCGCCGCATCGCCTGTGTAATAATGGCGGCCTGGGTGGACGGCTCCCCTTCGCACCCCTGACCGAAGCTGATAATCGACTCGGGAGTCTTTAGGTGGTGCAGCATAACTTCCGTAAGCTCGTCCACCGTCGGTTTAAAGTTCATTCGGGTCTGCGGCGCCGGAAATCCGCTGTCGTCCGGCTGTTCGGAAATACATCCGTAGCAGCCCGCATTGCAGGAATACGACACTGGAAGCCCCGCCTCCCAGCGGTTAAAGAATGTGTTGGACGCCGTCAGGCAGCCATAGCCCAGCGTACAATTGCTGAGATGGTTAAACACGCGGTTTTCCGGGTATTGTTCCAATACATTTTTCACCAGACGCTCTTTTTCATCTTCCGGGAAATTGAGCGGATTCCATTTATACGGGTCGTCGGACTGCTCTGCCGCTACGTAGAAGCCGTCATTGTGCCATACGACAGCCGTATAGCCAAAAAGCGGCAATTTTTCATCTTTATCGGCTTTTACGTATCCGGGTAACATAAGACGTGTAAAGCCCTGCGGCATCAGCGCACCGACCGCCTGATATTCCTCAAGACGGATCATTTCCCCCGTTTCCGGGTCCATGCCAACCGGATGGCAGTTCGGAAGGCTGACCAGAGTGGCACCTTCCGGCAGCGGAATGAGTTCTTCTTCGAGAATTTCCATCAGCGACTCTCCGCTTCGGCCCAGGCCAAACAACTCCGGATGATCGTAGAGCTTTCCCCGGTGGTCTGCATAAACAAGATACATGTATATCAAAGCTCCTTACTTTCTTCGTTCGCAAGCTTTTGGTTGCTGTACATCCGAATCATTATAATTCACCGGGAATACAAAGTCAAAGAAAGCACCTGCCGAAAAAGGAGGTCACCAGACATGGAACGCAAATACGGTCGCTGTTCCTTAATGTAAAAAAATTAGAACACGCCAGAAAGTTGAGCTCCGAGAATAAACAGACCTAACAGCCAGACATAGACAGCAAATCCTTTTAGCGATCCGCTCTTCAGAAGCCCAATCATCCAGCGGACAGCAAGATAGCCAAATATAGCAGAAAAAAGGGTTCCAAGCAAAAGCGGAGACAACCCAATAACCTCCCGACTCTCACCACTAAACAGTTTCGCCCCCTGCAAAAGTACGCCGCCTCCGATGGCCGGGAGAGACAACAAAAAGGAAAAGCGCGCCGCCGCTTCCCGGTCCATACGCCGGTACAGGGAGGCCGCAATCGTAAGACCGGAACGGGAGAGAGCGGGCATGATTGCCGCCGCCTGAAAGCAGCCGATGAACAAAGCGTCGCCGTAAGAAATACGCTCCAGCGGCTTCGTTCCTCTACTCTTCAAGCGATCCGCCATCCAGAGCACGAAGCCTGTCAGCAAAAATTCGTGGCCTACCGTTGCGCCGGTACGGGAAACTTCTTCAAAGAAGTCTTCAAATAGCAGCCCAACAGCTACCGCAGGCACAGTTCCCACCAGAAGCAAGCCGGTCAAACGGTTAAACGGCTTTTTCACTATCGCTATCACGTCGTCACCGTATACGGCCAGTACCGCAAACAAAGTTCCGATATGAAGCATGGTATCCAGAAACAATCCGGCCTCATCCAATCCGAACAGGTGTCGCCCAAGATAGAGATGCCCTGTGCTGCTAACGGGAAGAAACTCGGTTAGTCCCTGGATAATCCCCAGAATTATCGCCTGAAACTCGTTCATATCTTGTACTCCTTTTTTCTGTGAAAATCACGAAGAAAGAAGGGGAAGGAAAGAGGAAATGAGATCC
>NZ_DFMZ01000004.1:0-18520 GCF_002375825.1 Aneurinibacillus sp. UBA3580 | reverse complement strand
CTTCGTACCACAAAAGTCAGCCGTCCTTCCCTTCATTTTCATGATAGGGCTTGTGACTAATTGACCATGGTGGTTTTGTACCATTTATATGAACAAGCCAGAAAAAATATGAACACTCCCCCGCTTATCGCATGCGCGCTTGAAGCAGGGATTTCTTGGGTGGAATGGAAACTATGCCGTCCGCTTCCATATTTACAGCCAATCACACCGACAGAACATCGGTGTCTCTCAAAGAGGGAGACCATTGTCGGCTTTATTCATACTTTGCTGCAAACGTCACCAAACGAGAGAAAAGAGAGGGCCGCAGTTTTCCCTATTTTTCTTGTAATTATATTATATTCTGTTTAACTATGAACGAGGTTTGCTGATCGGCTTCTTGATATTCTCAAACACGAGGGAGTCGAGGAATTCCTGGTTCGTTTTCGATTCGGCGATTTTCTTAATGAATGCTTCAGTGAATTCGTTGCTGTCGTGGATGGATTTGCGAAGGGTCCAAATTTTATTCAGCTCTTCTTTCGTAAACAGCAATTCTTCGCGGCGCGTACCGGAACGACGAATATCAATCGCCGGGTAGACGCGGCGTTCCGCAAGCTTGCGGTCGAGGTGAAGCTCCATATTTCCGGTTCCTTTGAATTCTTCGTAGATAACATCGTCCATACGGGAACCCGTCTCTATCAGCGCGGTAGCCAGGATCGTCAGGCTGCCTCCTTCTTCGACATTGCGCGCCGCCCCAAAAAAGCGCTTCGGACGATGGAAAGCCGCAGGATCAATCCCTCCGGACAGCGTACGTCCGCTTGCCGGGACCGTCACATTATATGCGCGTGCCAAGCGGGTAATGCTGTCCAGCAGGATGACAACATCCTTTTTATGCTCGACAAGGCGCAATGCGCGCTCTAATACCAGTTCAGCCACCTTGATATGATTTTCCGGCAATTCGTCAAATGTGGAGCTTACAACTTCGCCTTTGACCGAGCGCTGCATATCGGTTACTTCCTCCGGTCTCTCATCAATTAATAGAACAATCAGCTCGACGTGCGGATGATTGGTCGCGATGCTGTTGGCAATCTCTTTAAGCAGCATGGTTTTACCGGCCTTCGGCGGGGCAACGATAAGTCCGCGCTGCCCGAATCCGACAGGCGCTATTAAATCGATAATACGGGAAGAAATTTTGGTAGGCGATGTTTCAAGCACCATCTTCTCCTGAGGATACAGGGGCGTAAGTGCCGGAAAATGCAGTCGTTCCGGCGAAGTCTCAGGAGGTTCTCCATTGACTGCATCGACGTGCAAAAGTCCGAAATATCGTTCGTTCTCTTTTGGCGGACGTACTTTTCCCGATACCTTGTCGCCGGTCCGCAAATCAAAACGCCGGATTTGCGAAGCGGAGATATAAATATCTTCCGCGCTCGGCAGGTAATTGATAGGACGGAGAAAGCCGAACCCATCCGGATGCGTATCCAGCACCCCTTCCATGAACATATGACCTTGCTTCTCCGCCTGTGCCTGCAAAATCGCAAAGATTAATTCTCGTTTCTTAAATGTGCCGTAATAAGGGATCTGGTATTCCTTGGCCAATTTATAAAGTTCCGTTAACTTCTTCTCTTCTAATTGTGCTAGATTCATTTCCATATAATGCTTAAACACCACACTTTTCTTAAGTAATGACCAGTCTAACCGATTATAGACTGGACTAGTCCTTCATAACGAACTGCGGTTTGCGCTCAAGGCGATGCTGACCGTCAATGAAGCGGACCGTACCGGATTTCGCACGCATAACAACAGACTGGGTAAACGCATTGGTGCCTTCAAAACGCACACCTTTGAGCAGCTCGCCGTCCGTTACGCCGGTTGCCGCAAAGATGCAGTCGTCCCCTTTTACGAGATCCTCCATAAGTAGTACCTGATGCGGATCAGTAAGACCCATTTTCTTGCAGCGTTCGATCTCCGCTTCACTATAAGGTACGAGACGACCCTGGAATTCACCGCCCAGACATTTCAGTGCAACTGCGGCGATAACTCCCTCCGGTGCGCCGCCGATGCCAAACAAAATATCTACGCCGGTATGTTCAAAAGCTGTATTGATTGCACCGGCCACATCGCCATCGGAGATTAGCTTAATACGTGCTCCCGCTTCGCGGATTTCGTGAATAATTTTCTCATGGCGTTCACGATCCATTACACATGCGACAAGGTCGCTGATGTCTTTACCTTTTGCCTGCGCTACCGCTTTAAGATTGTCGATAATCGGCGCATTGATGTCCACTTTGCCAGCCGCTTCCGGACCTACTGCCAGCTTATCCATATACATATCCGGCGCGTGCAGCAGGTTCCCCCGGTCTGCAACTGCCAGAACCGTCAGCGCGTTCCAGGTCCCCTTCGCTACGATATTGGTGCCTTCAAGCGGGTCAACCGCTACATCCACTTCCGGCCCTACGCCCTGGCCGAGCTTCTCACCGATATACAGCATCGGTGCTTCATCCATTTCACCTTCGCCGATAACGACCGTTCCCTGCATCGGCACTGTGTCGAACACAGCCCTCATCGCTGTAGTGGCCGCATCATCCGCATCTTCCTTCTTACCGCGTCCCATCCAGCGGGCAGATGCAAGCGCCGCTGCTTCCGTCACACGAACTAATTCCATTGTTAAACTGCGTTCCATTCTCTTTCATCTCCTGTTTCTTTAGTAAGCTCTTTGGCTCGGTTTCTCGCGCCACATAACGGCACCCAGGCTCTTCAATTTCTCTTCCAATTTGGCATACCCGCGATCAATATGGTGTACACCGGTAATCTCGGTGACTCCTTCCGCCATCAATCCGGCCACGACAAGCGCAGCTCCGGCTCGCAAATCCGTCGCCATCACTTTTCCGCCCACAAGCGGCGTCCTTCCTTCAATGACGGCTGAACGGCCTTCTACTTTTATCTTAGCTCCCATGTTAAGCAGATGTTCAATATGCTTAAACCGGGCATGGTAGATGTTGTCCGTCACAATGCTTGTGCCGGTTGCGGCAGTGAGTAGGGAAGTAATAGGCTGCTGAAGATCAGTGGGGAATCCGGGGTAAGGGAGTGTTTTGATATCGATAGACTCATAGTTGTCTCCTCCAATGACGCGAACGGCGTCGTCATCGTCTTCCACTTGCACGTTCATTTCCCTCAGCTTGGCTATAAGGGATTCCAGATGACGGGGAATAACATTGTCGATGACTACGTCGCCGCCTGTGGCCGCGGCAGCAATCATATACGTACCTGCTTCAATCCGGTCGGGAATAATCGAATGGCGGCAGCCGTGCAGCTGCGCCATGCCTTCAATCCGGATGACGTCCGTTCCCGCGCCTTTGATGCTGGCGCCCATTGCGTTCAACAGCGTAGCGACATCGATGATTTCCGGTTCTTTGGCCGCATTCTCGATAACCGTTCTGCCTTTGGCCCGGCAGGCCGCCAGCATGATATTAATTGTTGCCCCAACACTTACCACATCAAGATAAATCTTGCTTCCGACAAGCTCTCCGGCTTGAATATGTAAAGAACCGTGGTCGTGAGACAATCTCGCTCCGAGCGCTTCAAACCCTTTGATATGCTGGTCAATCGGTCTCGGACCCAGATTGCATCCGCCCGGAAGTCCGATAGTCGCTTCTCCAAACCGGCCCAGCATTGCGCCCATCAGATAGTAGGATGCTCGAAGTTCCTTAATCTTGCCGTTTGGCATCGGTTTGGCTGTAAGGCTCGTAGAATCAATGCGCAGCATGTCATTATCGCGCTCGACCACCGCGCCCAGGTCCTGCAGAATCTCACTATAGATATGGACATCGCTAATGTCCGGAACGTTCTCCAAAACAACTTCTCCACAAGCAAGAATCGCAGCGGGAATAAGCGCAACCGCACTGTTCTTCGCTCCGCTAATTTGAATCTTTCCGGTAAGCTTCTGTCCGCCTTTGATAAACAACTTCTCCACAGCTCGATTCTCCTTACTCAATGGGAAAAAGCACCTTTTCCCCATTTATTTTGAAAAGGTGCTTCGTTCCGCTATTATTTTTGCTGCGCTTTTTCCCAGTCTGCAAGAAAACGTTCGATTCCGGCATCGGTTAGCGGATGCTGCACCATCTGCTTGAAGATTTTGTAGGGAACAGTCGCGATGTCCGCACCCATCTTCGCGCATTCTACTACGTGCAGCGGATGACGTACGCTTGCCGAAATGATTTCAGTCTCGATGCCGTGTACATCGAAGATTTGAGCAATATCCGCAATCAGTTGCAGACCGTCCTGGGAGATGTCATCTAGACGTCCGAGGAACGGCGACACATAGGTTGCGCCCGCACGTGCCGCAAGCAGGGCCTGTGTTGCCGAGAACACCAACGTTACGTTTGTTTTGATTTTTTTCTTGGTGAAATATTTTACCGCTTTTAAACCTTCTACCGTCATCGGCACCTTGATTACGATATTTTTGGAAAGGGAGGCTAGCTTCTCTCCTTCTTCAATCATGCCTTCGGCTTCCAGGCTGATAACTTCGGCGCTAATCGGACCATCTACAATATCGATGATTTCTTTGAGCGTTTCTTCGAAGTCCCGGCCTTCTTTCGCTACGAGAGACGGGTTAGTCGTAACGCCGGCCAATACGCCCCATTCATTTACTTCGCGGATTTCTTCTACGTTTGCTGTATCAATAAAGAACCTCATAATACACTCCTTGTGTCTTTATGCTGACAAATGGTGTTTACGCCCGGTTACTGCTGCCGAATTCGCGCATTTTTCCTTTAACGGTTTCTTTGATGGTATCGCGTGCAGGTCCCAGATATTTGCGCGGATCATACAGTTCCGGCTTCTCTGCCAAAATTTTACGAACCGTTTGAGAAGACGTAATCTGGTTCTCTGTATTTACGTTAATCTTTGCCGTACCCAGAGAAATCGCGCGCTGGATATCTTTTGTCGGGATGCCTGTACCACCGTGCAATACAAGCGGCACACCTGTCAGTTTCATTACCTCTTCCATTCTATCAAAGCCCAGTTTCGGCTCACCTTTGTATGGGCCATGTACGGAACCAAGCGCCGGAGCGAAGCAATCTACGCCGGTCTCGCGCACAAGTTTATCACATTCTTCCGGAACTGCATACATCGCTTCCGCATCTTCGACTACCAGATCATCTTCCTGTCCGCCGATACGGCCCAGTTCCGCTTCCACAGACACGCCCAGCGCATGCGCTACGTCAACAACGCGCTTCGTCAGTGCAATATTCTCTTCCAGCGGGTAATGCGAACCGTCAATCATAACCGATGTAAAGCCGGCATGGATCGCTTCCACGCACTTCTCGAAGGAAGATCCGTGGTCTAAGTGAATAGCCACCGGCACAGTCGTTTTATATTCTTCCATTAATGCTTTTACCATGGCTACAACCAGTTTGAACCCACCCATATAACGAGCTGCACCTTCACTTACTCCAAGGATGACAGGGGATTTCTCTTCTTCCGCGGCCTGCAGAATGGCCTGCGTGAACTCTAGATTGTTCAGGTTAAACTGGCCGACTGCGTATTTTCCTTCCACGGCTTTGTTTAACATATCTGTCATCGAAACTAATGGCATATGTAAGATCCTCCTTGTTTTGTGCATACTCTCAAACATTGCTTATTATACCACAATGAAAGATTAGCATGCGAGTTGCTTATTTACCGCTGTTCGTAGTTCATCGATATCAAACGGCTTTGTAAAATGTGTGAGCGCGCCAAGTTCTGTCGCCTCTTTAATCATATCCAACTCGCCATACGCTGTCATCATAATGACTTTAGTATCTGGGGCAATTTTCTTAATTTCTTTTAGAATTTCCAATCCGTCCATGCCAGGAATTTTCATATCAAGAATGACGAGGTCCGGCGACTCGTTCACAACAATCTCTAGCGCCTGCTTTCCATTCGCCGCTTGAAACGTTTGATAGCCTTCCTTTCCAAATACCTCAAACAGCAGTACACGAATCCCGTATTGATCATCGACAATTAATACTTTTTGGTCTTTCATGTCGTTCCCCCTCTCATTCGTATCATGCGAATGCGCGTACATTATGTATCCTCACTACCATGGCTATAATAAGATTCGCTAAATTCTAAAAAAATCCTTTCTTTTTTCACATTATTAAGGAAAGAAAAAAGGACGAGCATCAGGATCGTCCCTTAAAAATTTTCCTTATCTGTTCAACTGCAGTGCCGCACCTACGAAATCGCGGAACAAAGGCTGCGGACGGTTCGGACGGGAAGTGAATTCCGGGTGGAACTGACTTGCCACAAACCACGGGTGATCCGGAATTTCAATAATCTCCACCAGACGGCCATCCGGCGACGTGCCGCTGAATCTCAGGCCTGCATTCTTTAACGTTTCACGATATTGGTTGTTGAATTCATAACGATGACGGTGACGTTCATATACAAGATCCTCGCCGTAAGAAGCGCGGGCTACCGTATCCTTCTCCATCTTACAAGGATACAGACCAAGGCGCATCGTACCGCCCAGGTTCTCGATATCTTTCTGATCCGGAAGCAGGTCGATGACCGGATACGGTGTTGACGGATTAATCTCCGAGCTATTCGCATCTTTCATACCGACAACGTGACGGGCAAATTCGATGACTGCCACCTGCATGCCTAAGCAAATGCCCAGGAACGGAATTTTGTTCTCACGCGCATATTTGGTGGCGATAATTTTTCCTTCTACACCGCGGTCACCGAAACCGCCCGGCACGAGTATACCGTCCACGCGCCCCAGCAGATCGGCTACATTGTGCTCATATACCTCTTCGGCATCAATCCACTCGATGTTAACGTCCGCATCGTTCGCATAACCGGCATGGTACAGCGCCTCAGCTACGCTAAGATACGCATCGTGCAGCGCCACGTATTTACCGACAATGGCAATGGTTGTCTTGTGGGAAAGATTTTTGATTTTATGAAGCATCTGCTTCCATTCCGTCATGTCCGCTTCCGGACAGGTAAGGTTCAAATGGTTGCACACATATTCATCCATCCCTTGCTCCTTCAGCGCCAAAGGCACTTCGTACAGCGATTCAGCGTCCGTCGCTTCAATGACTGCTTTCGGGTCAATGTCGCAGAAGAGGGCAATTTTCTCTTTCATGTCCTGGGACATCGGATGTTCGGTGCGGCATACGATGATGTTCGGCTGAATGCCTAAGCTGCGCAGTTCTTTTACGCTGTGCTGCGTCGGTTTCGTCTTCATCTCGCCTGCGGCGGCCAGATACGGTACAAGCGTACAGTGGATATACATGACATTATCGCGTCCGACATCGCTTTTAATCTGACGAATCGCTTCTAAGAACGGTAAGCTTTCGATGTCCCCTACCGTACCTCCGATTTCCGTGATGACAACATCCGCGTTCGTCTCGCGGCCGGCACGGAATACGCGTTCCTTGATTTCATTCGTAATATGGGGGATTACCTGTACCGTTCCACCCAGGTAGTCACCGCGGCGTTCTTTCGTAATAACAGAAGAATATATTTTACCCGTTGTTACATTACTGTTGGAATTCAGGTTAATGTCGATGAAACGCTCATAGTGGCCAAGGTCGAGATCCGTTTCCGCTCCGTCCTGCGTTACGAATACTTCCCCGTGCTGGTACGGACTCATTGTACCCGGATCAACGTTAATGTACGGATCAAACTTCTGGATGGTTACCTGCAGTCCGCGGTTCTTTAACAAACGGCCCAAAGAAGCGGCCGTAATCCCTTTACCTAGAGAAGATACCACACCGCCAGTTACAAATATATACTTTGCCATACAAATAAACCCCTCTTTCTTTGCCCATTCAATACTTTTCCACAAAACAATTAACTGTATGAATCTAGAAAAATAAAAAAACAAAAGTATTCCCCAACCGAATATTCGGAGGGGCACTTTTGTTTTTAGTAGTCAACGATACATTGTATACTTTTAAAGCCCAAAAAGTATTTTATCGTCCTATATATTATATGTCAAGATCTTCGTCCTCGTCATCCATCTCGTCTTCATCCATCTCGTCTTCGAATTCTTCCTCAGTTTCTTCTTCATCGACAAAGTCATCATCAATGTCTTCTTCATCATCGTCTATGTCATCAACCTGTTCGTCATCAACATCTTCATATTCTTCTTCGATCTCTTCCTCATCTTCATCGAAATCATCATCGTCATCAAGCGCAAATTTGCCGCGGAAACCGCCTTCAGCGGATTCTTCCTGCGTCTCGACGAGATACCAGCGTTTCAGGCCCCAGAGGTTGTCACCGAGGCAGATAAAACGGCCATCAAGGTTTATCTCTGTGTAAACCTGTGCGATCATGTCCATCGCTTCCGATTCCGACATGTTCTTCATTTCTGTCAGTTCTTTGTACAAATCACGGTAATACGCCGGTTTTTTCGATTGGTTCAACAGTTGATAAGCGAGATCTACCATCGCCATTTCTTGGATTTTTTCTGCTTCCAGGTTTAAAGCACTGCTCACCCTCGGCACTTCCCTTCTTTACAGGTATTCAAGCAACAAGACGCGGGAACCCCGCGTCCGGGTATACTTTCCCTATTATTCAGCATTCCTTATTTTATACAATTTAACCCCTAAAATGCAAGAGTAATGCAAGGAAAGAAAGAGGGCAAAAAGTGTTACCTTTCTCTTTTCGGCTTCGTCTTAAACTTATCTTACCCATAATAGAAAGACGAGGGAAAGAGACCTCGCCTTTTTTCTTTCAATCCAGCGAGTCTTTTCTCTCGTCTTTCGAATTTACATGTTCCGGCGATACTGGCCGCCTACTTCATAAAGCGCTCCGGTAATCTGGCCAAGGCTTGCCACTTTAACCGTTTCCATCAGCTCGGCGAAGATGTTGCCGTTGCTGCGGGCCACTTCTTTTAAGCGTTGCAGCGCCGGGCCTACGGCGTCTTTATGGCGCTCCTGGAAGGCGCGCAGATTGTTAATTTGCTGTATCTTCTCTTCCTCCGTTGCACGGGCAAGCTCAATCTCATAGTCGTCTTCAGATGAGTTCGGGTTCAGGAATGTATTGACCCCGATAATCGGCAGCTCGCCGTTATGCTTAAGCGTTTCATAGTAAAGCGATTCTTCTTGAATCTTGCTGCGCTGGTATTGCGTTTCCATCGCGCCCAGTACACCGCCGCGATCGCTGATGCGCTGGAATTCAGCCAGAACCGCTTCTTCCACCAAGTCGGTCAACTCTTCAATGATGAAAGAGCCCTGCAGCGAGTTTTCATTCTTGGCTAACCCTAACTCTTTCGTAATAATCATCTGGATTGCCATCGCACGTCGTACGGAGTTCTCCGTCGGCGTCGTAATCGCTTCGTCGTATGCATTCGTATGCAACGAGTTGCAATTATCGTAGATGGCCATCAGCGCCTGCAGCGTTGTGCGGATATCATTGAAATCCATCTCCTGCGCATGCAGCGAACGGCCGGATGTCTGAATATGATATTTCAGCTTCTGGCTGCGCTCATTTCCGCCGTATTTGTTTTTCATCACGACTGCCCAGATACGGCGGGCCACACGACCGAGTACGCTGTACTCCGGATCAAGACCGTTACTGAAGAAAAACGACAGGTTCGGCGCAAATTCATCAATATGCATACCGCGGCTCAAGTAGTATTCCACATACGTGAAACCGTTCGCCAGCGTGAATGCCAGCTGAGAAATCGGATTCGCTCCCGCTTCTGCAATATGGTAGCCGGAGATACTTACCGAGTAGTAGTTGCGGACATGGTTCTTAACAAAGTATTCCTGGATGTCACCCATCATCTTCAGCGCAAACTCAGTTGAGAAGATGCACGTGTTTTGTCCCTGATCTTCTTTCAGAATGTCCGCCTGAACAGTACCGCGTACGCTCTTTAACGTGTACGCTTTAATCTGTTCGGCTTCTTCAGCGTTCGGCTCGCGCCCGTTTTCTTCTTTGAACTTATCAAACTGCTGCTGAATCGCCGTGTTCATATACATCGCCAGGATAATCGGCGCCGGTCCGTTAATCGTCATAGATACGGACGTGGACGGATGGCACAGGTCGAATCCGGCATACAGCTTCTTCATATCATCCAGCGTACAAATGCTGACGCCGCTCGTACCGATTTTCCCGTAAATGTCCGGACGGTAATCCGGATCTTCACCATACAGGGTCACACTGTCAAATGCCGTACTCAGACGTTTTGCCGTATCATCTTTGGAGAGATAGTGGAAGCGGCGGTTTGTCCGCTCCGGTGTACCTTCGCCCGCGAACTGACGCTTCGGATCTTCGCTATCGCGCTTAAATGGAAATACGCCTGCTGTATAAGGGAAGTGTCCCGGAAGGTTCTCCGTCATGGACCAGCGGAGAATCTCTCCCCAATCTTCGAATTTCGGCAGCGCTACTTTCGGAATGCGCGTACCGGATAACGACGTCGTGTACAGTTTGGTGACAATTTCTTTGTCACGTACTTTGGTGACGAATTCATCCTGCTGGTACGCTTCTTTTAGCGACTCCCAATTCTCCAGAATTTTTTTGCTTTCCGGATGCAGCTTCTCTTCATAATGTGCAATCAGCTTATCAATCTCCTGCCGTAGATCGGTCGCAAGCTCTCCAGTCTGTTGAGACAGCTCTTCTTTCGTGCCTTTCAATTGGAACAGCTTACGTGCAATTTGCACCTGCTGTTCGGTGAATTTCTTATACTCACGTACCGTGTTTACAATTTCAGCCAGATAGTGCACACGGTCCGACGGAATAATATATTTCTTCTTCGATTTTGTGTCGCTGGAGATGTCTATCGTTGTCGGCCATTCGGTGCCGGTTTTTTCGGAGACGACTCTCATCAGGTTCACAAACAGTACGTTTGTGCCCGGGTCATTGAACTGGCTTGCGATCGTGCCGTAAACCGGAATATCTTCGTCTTTCATGTCAAAAATGGCACGGCTGCGCGCCCACTGCTTCTTAACATCACGCAGGGCGTCTTCGGAGCCGCGACGCTCGAATTTATTGATGGCAATAATATCCGCATAATCGATCATATCGATTTTCTCAAGCTGGGTCGGCGCACCGAATTCGCTGGTCATGACGTACATAGCGACGTCGCACACCTGCGTAATATTGGCGTCGCCCTGGCCAATGCCGGATGTTTCGACGATAATAAAATCGTAGCCTGCCGCTTTTACGATATTGATTGCATCGCCGATAGCCCTGCTGAGCTCACTGTGGGATTTACGGGTAGCCAGCGAGCGCATATACACTCGCGGCGAATTAATCGAGTTCATGCGGATGCGGTCGCCCAGCAGTGCTCCGCCTGTTTTCTGCTTGGATGGATCTACAGAGAGAATCGCAATCGTCTTATCCGGGTATTGTTCAAGATACCGGCGCACAAGTTCATCCGTCAACGAGCTTTTTCCAGCGCCGCCTGTTCCCGTGATGCCGAGAACCGGAACCGTCTCTACCATAGCGTTAACCTTCTCGAGCGTCGCCGCTACTTCCCGGTCCTGCTTTTCGACATTTTCCTCCGCCAGCGTAATCATGCGGCCGATTGCATTCCAGCTGCGATTTTTAAGCTCATTGATTTCTTTTTCGACTTCTTTGGGAGTCGGATAGTCGGTCTGCTCAATCATCCAGTTAATCATACCCTGAAGACCGTGTATACGTCCGTCATCCGGAGAGAAGATTTTTGTCACACCGTATTCATGTAGTTCGCGAATTTCAGAAGGAACGATAACACCGCCACCGCCGCCAAACACTTTGATATGAGAGGCGTTTTTCTCTTTTAACAGGTCAATAATATACTTGAAATACTCAACGTGACCACCCTGGTAGGAACTTACAGCGATGCCCTGTGCATCTTCCTGAATGGCGGCATTTACAACCTCCTCTACAGAGCGGTTATGGCCAAGGTGAATGACCTCCACTCCGGACGCCTGCAGGATGCGGCGCATGATGTTAATGGATGCATCATGGCCGTCGAACAGGCTGGCAGCCGTGACAAAACGAACATTGTGCTTCGGACGATAAATTGCCGTTTCCATCTTGGTTTTCCTCCTTATTTTCCTGTCAATTCGCGCAAAATCAATGAGGTCTGCATTTCCGTATATTCTTCGAGCGTGTAGTGCTTACGCAGGCTCCAGCGGCGGAATGTCCACATCTCGCCCAGCACCACGATATTGTGTGCCATCAGCTTCACCGACTTCTCGTCGATATTAAGCGAACCATCCATTCTACCCCGGTGCAGTATCTCCTCAAAAAATCCGGTAATCTCTTCTTCTTTGGCAAGTACATACTTCATCGTGTCAGGAGGAAGCGATTTAATCTCCTGGTAAATCAGCAGCACACGGTCCTGCATCTGATCCATAACACGCAGGAAGCCCTCAATGGCCGCCTTCAGCATCACGGCTCCACTCACGCCGTTTACCAATACCTCCTGCAATCCTTTTTCCACACCTGCATGGATTGCGTCGCATACAAGATAGAGAACGTCTTCCTTTGATTCGATATATTCGTATAGCGTGCCGATGCTAAATCCTGATGCACGGGAAATTTCTCGGGTGGTCGTTTTGTGAAATCCTTTGGAGATAAAAAGCTCAACCGCTGCTTCAATAATTTGTTCGCGTCGCTTCTCGATGAGTTTCGGGTCTTTTACCATCGAAGGGATCGATTTTCGTTGTTCCATTGTACATTGCTCCTTTCCTCGTGCTGACTGAGCGATTGCTCAGAGTGCAGGGAAAAAGAAAAGGCATATCGCCTCTTCTTTCTTCTTATTATACGCACGAAGAAAACGAATCCGCAATACTTTTCAGAATACTATTTTTCTTTTACTAACTGATGAAACAGCTGACCTGCTACTTCATACGGATCAATGTCACGACGGGAAACTTTCTCCATAATCTCTTTGTATCCTTCACTGCGCAAATGCTTGGTAACCAGTTGATGCACCTCGTGCTCCACGATTTCCGCCACTTCTTCCTTTAGGTGAGAAGCGCGTCGCTTCTCCCACTCGCCGCTTTCTTTCAAATACGTTTTGTGATTAAGAAATGCCTGCCATGTTTCATCGATTCCTTTGTTCTGCGGCGTAATGGTCTTAACTACAGGAGGACGCCATGCAGCGTCATGCTTCACCAGGTCAAGCATCTGCTCCACTTCGCGGTATAATTTCTCTGTACCGGCCAGATCGGCTTTGTTCAAAATGAACAAATCAGCAATTTCCATAATGCCCGCTTTAAATGCCTGCACCGTATCGCCGCCGCCCGGATTCAGCACAACGGCCGTCGAATCAGCGACGTTCATAATATCAAGCTCCGATTGGCCGACGCCCACCGTTTCGATAATTACGACATCTTTGCCGTACGCATCGAGCACGCGAATCGCCTCTTTCGTGGAACGCGCCAGGCCGCCCAGGCTGCCGCGCGTACCCATGCTACGAATAAATACACCCTCATCAAGAAAATGATCCTGCATGCGTATACGATCGCCGAGAATCGCACCACCAGTAAACGGGCTGGTAGGGTCCACCGCCACGATTCCTACGGTCAGATTCTGCCTGCGCAAGTACCCGATAAGTTTATCGACAAACGAGCTTTTGCCCGCGCCCGGCGAACCGGTAATGCCGACAAGAAATGATTTCCCTGTATGCGGAAAAAGATCCTGCAAAATCTCCGTCTTCTCGGGATGGTTATCCTCTATATAAGAGATCGCACGGGCAACCGCCCGGCGATCTCCATTAAGAATCCGCTCTACCAATGTATGCAATACGCTCACATCCTTAGTCTTTCAGCAAGTAGTTCGAGATGACAAGACGCTGAATCTCGTTCGTTCCTTCGTAGATTTGCGTAATTTTGGCATCACGCATGAAGCGTTCTACCGGATATTCGCGTGTATAACCGTAACCGCCGAAGACTTGTACCGCATCGGTGGTCACTTCCATTGCGATATCGCCCGCATAAAGTTTTGCCATTGCAGACGCTTTTCCATACGGCAGACCGCTGTCTTCAAGCACAGCGGCCTGGTAGGTCAGAAGACGGGCCGCTTCCACTTTTGTTGCCATGTCTGCAAGTTTGAATGCGATGGCCTGCTGGGAAGCGATCGGCTTGCCGAATTGATGGCGTTCCTTCGCATACGCAATCGCATGCGTCAGCGCGCCATCCGCGATACCTACCGCCTGAGCAGCGATGCCGTTACGGCCGCCGTCAAGCGTCATCATCGCGATTTTAAAACCCTGCCCTTCCTGACCCAGCAGATTTTCTGCCGGCACACGGCAATCTTCAAAAATGATCTCCGTCGTTGCGGAAGAACGGATACCAAGCTTCTTCTCTTTTTTGCCGACTTTAAAGCCAGGCATATCGCTCGTTACGATAAACGCGGTTTGTCCCTTATGCTTTAATTCCGGAGTGGTAGCGGCAAATACGATATAGATGTCTGCCAGCCCGCCGTTTGTAATGAAGATTTTGCTTCCGTTCAGAATGTAGTGATCGCCGTCTTTTTTCGCCGTTGTCTTCATTCCGGCAGCGTCGGATCCGGAACCTGGCTCGGTCAGGCAGTAGGCACCCATGCTTTTGCCTTCGGCCAGCGGACGCAGAAATTTCTGCTTCTGTTCTTCGGTACCGAATTTATAAATCGGCCAGCTCGCCAGCGATGTATGCGCAGACAGCGTAACCCCCACAGAGGAGTCGACGCGCGACAGCTCCTCCACCGCAATGACGTAACTTAAGAAATCAAAACCTGCACCGCCGTACTTCTCATCCCACGGAATACCCGTCAGGCCCAGCTCAGCCATCTTGTGGAATACTTCCATGTCAAAACGTTCTTCTTCGTCGCGCTCCCCGGCTTTGTCGGCCAGTTCATTCTCCGCAAATTCGCGCACCATTTGGCGCAGCATTTTGTGTTCTTCAGACAGTTGGAAATCCATGCTCTCCCCACTCCTTTATTATTTGTTTAATAAGTATTTGGAAATCACAAGACGCTGAATCTGGTTGGTACCCTCATAAATCTGGGTTACTTTGGCGTCGCGGAAATAGCGCTCGACCGGATACTCACGCGTATAGCCGTAGCCGCCGAAGACCTGGACAGCTTCCGTCGCCACTTTCATCGCCGTATCGGTTGCAAAACGCTTCGCCATGGATGCCTCCATGCCGCACTTGATACCCTGGTTGCGCAGGGCCGCCGCACGATAGACCAGCATGCGCGCCGCTTCGGTTTGTGTCGCCATATCGGCCAGTTTAAACGCGATGGCCTGTTGGGAAGCGATCGGCTTGCCGAATTGATGGCGTTCCTTCGCATACGCAATCGCGTGTTCGAGCGCGCCTTCCGCAATGCCGAGACCTTGCGCCGCGATGCCGATTCGTCCTACATCCAGGTTCGCCATGGCGATGGTAAAACCTATACCTTCTTCGCCAAGCAGATTTTCCGCCGGTACTTCCGCGTTATCAAAGATTAATTCGCAGGTGCTGGATCCATGCAAACCCATCTTTTTCTCCTTCTTGCCGACAGTAAACCCTGGTGTATCCTTTTCTACAATAAACGCCGAGATTCCTTTGGAACCTTTTGACGGATCGGTGACAGCAAACGTAATGTACGTGTTAGCCGCTCCGGCGTTTGTAATGAAGATTTTGCTTCCGTTCAGAATGTATTTGTCGCCTTTTTTCACCGCAGTTGTACGCATGCTGGCAGCGTCGGAACCGGCGTTCGGCTCGGTTAGCGCAAACGCACCGATATATTCGCCGGAAGCCAGTTTCGGTACGTATTTTTTCTTTTGTTCTTCGTTACCGAAGTAAAGAATCGGATTAGTACCGACCGATGTGTGTACGGAGAGAATAACCCCAACTGTCGGGCTTACCTTAGAGATTTCATTGATTGCGAGAATATAGGAGATAAAGTCCGCTTCCGCACCGCCCCACTTCTCCTCAATCGGGATTCCCATTAATCCGTATTCGCCCATCTTGCGGATAATTTCGAGCGGGAATTCATCCGTTTCTTCCATCTCCTCCACCCGGGGTGCGATTTCTTCGCGGGCGAAGTCACGCACCATACGGCGCATCATCTCTTGTTCTTCTGTAAATTGCAAATGCATGGTTTCTCCTCCTAACTCCTGATGCTCTTTGTGAATGTATATCTATTGGTATGTGTAGAATCCGCGTCCGGATTTGCGTCCCAACCAGCCTGCTTTTACATACTTGCGCAGCAACGGGCACGGACGGTATTTCGAGTCGCCGAATCCTTCATGCAGCACTTCCATGATGTACAGGCACGTATCAAGACCGATAAAGTCAGCCAGCGTAAGCGGTCCCATCGGATGGTTCATACCGAGTTTCATAACTTCGTCAATCGCTTCCGGCGTCGCCACGCCCTCATATACGCAGTAAATGGCTTCATTAATCATCGGCATTAGCACCCGGTTGGATACGAAGCCGGGGAAGTCGTTCACTTCTACTGCCACTTTGCCCATCTTCTCAGACAGCTCCGCAACCACGCGGTATGTCTCATCGGAGGTTGCCAGACCGCGGATAACCTCAATTAGCTTCATAACTGGAACCGGATTCATGAAATGCATGCCGATTACTTTCTCCGGACGGTTTGTAACTGCGGCGATTTCCGTAATCGGCAACGAAGACGTATTGCTTGCCAGAATGGCATGCGCCGGCGCAATTTCATCCAGTTGTTTGAAAACCCCGGTTTTTACGTCCATATTTTCAACAATCGCTTCTACTACGAAGTCAACGTCTTTTGCGTTAGTAAGGTCAGTGGACGGCGTGATGCGGTCAAGAATATCCTGCTTCTCTTGTTCCGTTTTGCGGCCTTTCTCTACGTCGCGCGCAAGGTTCTTAGTAATAACACCGAGTCCGCGGTTGACGAATTCGTCTTTCACATCATGAAGCACGACTTCAAGACCGGCCTGTGCTGCTACCTGCGCAATACCGCTTCCCATCTGGCCTGCGCCGATGACCATGAATTTTTTTACTTCCATTCCTCTCCACTCCTTATGTTCTAAATAAATATTTAAGAAAAGAGAGGGAGAATAAGGAGAAGAAAAAGATTCCGGGATGAAAAAGGCATGGGCCTTTTTCCGTATTCAAGTCGAATTCTTTCCTCATTCTTCGCCTTCTCTCCTATCTCATAGCTTCTATCGTTATTCGGCGGCCGGTACTTCCACCAGAATGGCGTCACCCTGGGCCGCACCCGAACAAATCGCCGCGATACCGAGACCGCCGCCCCGACGGCGGAGTTCATAAATTAGCGTCATCAAAATGCGCGCGCCGCTGGCTCCAATCGGGTGGCCAAACGCGATGGCGCCGCCATTTACATTTACTTTTTCCGGATCCCAGCCTGCGATTTTTTGGCTGGTCAGCGTAACCGCTGCAAACGCTTCATTAACTTCCAATAAGTCAATCTGGTCGATGGTATAACCGGTTTTCTTCAACAATTTATTAATAGCAAGACCCGGCGTAGTCGCAATGTACGGCGCTTCCTGACCAACCGCCGCATGGCCGAGAATCGTTGCCAGCGGTTTGGCACCAAGCTCTTTCGCTTTTTCGTCGGACATGACAACCATGGCGCCTGCGCCGTCGTTGACACCCGGTGCGTTACCGGCTGTAATGGTTCCGTCTTTTGTGAATACAGGCGGGAGCTTCTGCAATTGCTCAATGCTCGTTTCACGCGGAGCTTCATCCGTATCGACAACCACCGGATCGCCTTTGCGCTGCGGTACGGAAACCGGTACAATCTCCTCTTTTAATTTGCCTGCTTTGATGGCTTCTGCGGCACGCTGCTGGCTACGCAGCGCCCATTTATCCTGCTCTTCACGGGAGATTCCATATTCGGCGGCCACATTGCTGCCATGTACTGCCATGTGCTGACCATCATAGGCGTCGGTCAATCCATCATGCAGCATCAGATCGACCAGCTTACCGTCGCCCATGCGCATGCCCCAGCGCACATTGGGCACGATGTACGGTGCGTTGCTCATGCTTTCCATACCGCCTGCTACAATTACATCCGCATCACCGGCACGGATAATCTGATCGGCCAGCGTTACGCTGCGCAGACCCGATGCACAGACTTTATTGATAGTCTCCGTCTGTACTTCCCACGGAAGACCTGCTTTACGTGCTGCCTGGCGCGAAGGAATTTGTCTGGCACCACCCTGCAGCACCATCCCCATAATAACCTCTTCTACCATATCCGGAGAGATGCCGGCACGCTCCACTACTTCCTTAATAACAATGCCCCCCAGGTCGACCGCCTGAAGCGAAGACAGACTACCTCCGAACTTGCCGAAAGGTGTGCGGGCCGCACTTACAATGACAGATTTTCTCATTCTCTTTCGCGCCTCCTTAATAGTACACAAAATTTTCAAAGCGAGCGATTGCTCAGTCAGTTATTATTCGGAAACATACCCGGCAGCCTCCGCTGCCGGGCAACACATCTTTCTACTTCCATTGTATCAATGTTCTAACAAATGCAAAAGGGAAATCTATAAAGATTTTTCTAAAATCTCTACCATGTCGAGCGTTTGCACTTTATCTTCCACTTCTTTCGCTTTCGTACCATCCGACAGCATCGTCAGGCA
>NZ_DFMZ01000103.1:29967-30506 GCF_002375825.1 Aneurinibacillus sp. UBA3580 | reverse complement strand
TGAGACGCCATGGTGGTTTTGTTTATCTGTAATATTTTTCGTGTTTTATCTATATAGTATATAGAGAGGGAGCAGATAGTATATAGAGAGGGAGCAGGCTGAATTTCACGATTTCTTTTTGAGGAGAATATGGTAAAATACAGAAGGATAGCGGCAGTTGAAGGGGGAAGACAGTCTGGTGGATGATAGAAGCTGGGAAGAATTCCTGATTCCTTATGAGCAAGCGGTTGAGGAATTAAAAGTGAAATTTAGGGGTATTCGCAAAGAATTAAAAAAGAGAAATGAATATTCGCCTATCGAATTCGTAACAGGTCGCATCAAAAAAATTTCAAGCATTTTAGAAAAAGCGAACAAGCTGGGTATTCCGTTGGATCGTCTTGAGGAAGTGGAAGATATTACCGGAATTCGGATTATGTGCCAGTTTGTACAGGACATTGACCGGGTTGTGGAACTGGTTCGCCAGCGCAACGGCAAAGATATGACGATCGTCTACGAGAAGGATTACATAAAAACCCAGAAGCCGAGCGGCTACCGTAGCC
>NZ_DFMZ01000103.1:7051-29872 GCF_002375825.1 Aneurinibacillus sp. UBA3580 | reverse complement strand
AAGCCGAGCGGCTACCGTAGCCATCATATTATTATTAGGTACCCTGTCCATACTGCACAGGGCGAAAAAGAAATACTGGCCGAAATCCAAATACGGACATTGGCGATGAATTTCTGGGCAACCATCGAACATTCGTTAAATTATAAATACGAAGGCAATATTCCTGAGGATATAAGAGAGAGACTGCGCACAACGGCTGAAGCTTCGTATCTTTTGGATACGGAAATGTCCGAAATTCGCGATGAAATCCGTGATGCCCAACAGATGTTCGAATACAAATCAAATATCGTTTCCCGTATTCTGCAGGGAATCCAAAATTTATATCAGCGCGGGTTCGTCGTAGAGGCGACAGAATTTCAGAACCGGTTTCGCCAGATGCGGGCACGAGGTGACGTGGCCGAGCTGAGACAGCTCTCCCGTACGATTCAGGCGAAGATTCAGGAGGTGAGAACACTCGATTAATATCGAGTGTTCTTTTGCTTTTCCTCCGTTGTAATCAAGGAAAAACGTGCAAAGACGGAGAGGAGGATATAGAATAGAGCCGGACTGCCCATACTAAGAAGAGGATGCACTCATTCAAGGAGGATAAGCCGATGCTGAGTCAAGATGAAACGAGAAAATATTGCGAAGACGAGCCGAATTCCTATGGTGCGGGGATGCTGCTGTCCTTCATTCTTGGGGCTTTAATTGCAATTGCGATGGTATGGGGAATCTCTATGCTGGAACTATAGGACGAAAAAATGCCGCCACGCGAGTGTAGAGAAGAAAGGCCGCGCATTCTGAGATAAGAGGCGGCCTTTTTTTGTCTTCTAAGGCCTTGTACCTTGCTTTGACTCCATGTTATCATTAGAAAAAATCCTATTATTTTTTGAACAAAAAAGAATCCTGCAACGTATTCTAAATACTACCACCGAATTTGCGGAGGGAGGGGTCATAATGCGCGTTGAACGTTTGAATCAGGATAAAATAAGGATCTTCTTAACATTCGATGACCTGATCGAGCGGGGAATTGAAAAGGATGATATGTGGCGTGATATTCCAAAAGTGCATGAACTTTTCAATGACATGATGGATCAGGCTCAAGATGAAGTTGGCTTTACAGTGAATGGACCTGTAGCGGTCGAAGTATTCTCCCTGCCGGCTCAGGGCATGGTCGTAATCGTAACACGCGGCAAGACCGAGGCGCATGATGACGCTGAGGATCTGGACTACGATGATATATATGAAATGCAAGTCACATTGGAGGAGAGCGATGATGTGGTGTATGTGTTCCAGGACTTCGAGCATTTGATTGAACTGGCTCACCGCATTAACTCCAAGGTGATTGACGGGGGCAGCGCATACGCATATAACGGACGCTACTACCTCGTATTCGAAGAAGTTGATATGGAAAAGGAAGAATATGACGATTTTATTGCAGTGTTATCAGAATACGGAGAGGCTTCCACTCTGACCAAGCACGTCCTGCAGGAGTACGGCAAAGCAGTAGTGGAGAGCGATGCGGTAAAGGTTCTCTGCCGTTATTTTGACTAATAACTAATATAAGTATACAGATAGAGCGCATGGTATTCAGCCGTGCGTTTTTTCGTGGTATAGGAAAGTATATTTCGCTTTACAGTGATAAAGCAAAATATACTTTCCCTCCATTCGTAAGCGAGAAAAACTCGCGAGGCGTATGCCAAACGTTCCTTTTTCCTTGTGGAGCGTGTGAAGCGGAGGGAGACAAAGACCGGCAACTGTCTCCCTCCCTGAACGACCCGGATGTTTTGTCGGTCCGACCGGAGCGACACAAAGCGGCTGTTTGGCTTCTTTGAAGAAAAAGGACGAGCGGCAACGCCCGCGAGTTTTTCTCATTTATTTTAATAAAGAAAAAGCCAGCTTTACACCTTCCAAAACGTAAGAGAAAGAGGTATACTTGCTATGTCTTGACAGACTGATGAACATTTTTTGAGGTGGTAAAACATGGGAGAAAAAGACGTGGTAACCGAATCAACAGCGACTGCGAATGGGAGCGCAGCGCAACCGCAAGAGAATCTGGATGTGTTACAGTCTACACAGACGGTCATTGCTGAGGCCCTTGACAAATTGGGGTATCCGAAAGAGATGTATGAACTCTTGAAGGAACCGATGCGCATGTTGACTGTACGTATTCCGGTGCGGATGGACAACGGCGAAACAAGGATATTTACCGGTTACCGGGCCCAGCATAACGACGCAGTTGGGCCGACGAAAGGTGGCGTTCGTTTCCACCCGGAAGTAACAGAAGATGAAGTAAAAGCGCTTTCTATCTGGATGAGCTTAAAATGCGGCATTGTTGATCTACCCTATGGCGGCGGTAAAGGCGGAATTATCTGCGACCCGCGTGAGATGTCATTCCGTGAGCTGGAACGCTTAAGCCGCGGTTATGTACGTGCGATCAGCCAGATCGTTGGGCCGACGAAAGACATTCCGGCACCGGACGTATTCACTAACTCGCAGATTATGGCGTGGATGATGGATGAATACAGCCGGATTCGCGAATTTGATTCCCCGGGCTTCATCACGGGTAAGCCGATTGTACTGGGCGGATCGCAGGGGCGTGAAACCGCGACAGCCAAAGGGGTTACTATTTGCATCGAAGAAGCAGCTAAAAAGAAAGGCATCGAACTGAAAGGCGCACGTGTTGTTGTGCAAGGATTCGGTAACGCAGGAAGCTTCCTGGCGAAATTCATGCATGACGCCGGGGCAAAAGTTATCGCGATTTCCGATGCATATGGCGCGCTTCATGACGAAAACGGCCTGGACATTGAATACCTGCTCGATCGCCGTGATTCGTTCGGTACGGTAACGAAGTTATTCAGCAACACGATCAGCAATAAAGAGTTGCTTGAGCTGGATTGCGACATTCTTGTGCCGGCTGCAATCGAGAACCAGATTACGGCTTCGAATGCGCATAACATCAAAGCAAGCATCGTAGTGGAAGCGGCGAACGGTCCGACAACGCTGGAAGCAACTCGCATCCTGACTGAGCGCGGCATTCTGCTCGTGCCGGATGTACTGGCAAGCTCCGGTGGCGTAACGGTATCGTACTTCGAATGGGTGCAGAACAACCAGGGATACTACTGGACGGAAGAAGAAGTTGAAGCTCGCCTGCGTGAAGTACTTGTGCGCGCGTTCGACAATGTGTACAACACGCATATGACGCGCGGCGTCAACATGCGTCTGGCCGCTTACATGGTAGGCGTACGCAAGATGGCGGAAGCGAGCCAGTTCCGCGGTTGGGTATAAGAATTGAAATAGATGAAGAAAATCCTCTACAATATGGATTGTAGGGGATTTTTTATTGAGAAGGAAAAAAGGGAAGAGGTAAGGAAGTTTAAATATCACATTTTGTGAAAATAGGAGTGAGAGGAAAGATGGAACAGGTTATTATTATCGGAGCCGGACCGTGCGGCATGTCAGCGGCGGCCGAGCTGCAGAATAAAGGGATAAACCCGCTCATTATCGAGAAAGGCTGTATCGTTAATTCTATCTACGGATATCCGACTTTCATGAATTTCTTTAGCACGCCGGAGCTGCTGGAGATCGGAGGAATCCCGTTTGTTATCTCGCATGAGAAGCCGACCCGTCAGGAGGCGCTTACGTATTATAGAGAAGTGGCGGCGCGCCGGGAGTTTCGCATTCACACGTACGAAAAAGTGGATGCGGTAGACAAACAAGAAGACGGCACATTTACGGTACGGACAACCAAAAGGAACGGAGAGCACGCTGAGTACCGAACCCGCTTCGTTGTTATTGCAACCGGCTACTACGACAACCCCAACTATATGAATATTCCGGGCGAGGATTTGCCGAAGGTATCGCATTACTTTAAAGAGGCGCACCCGTATCAGGGGATGAAGGTGGCGGTCATCGGCGGCAAGAACTCATCGGTTGATGCGGCGATGGATCTGTATCGTGCGGGTGCCGATGTAACCTGGATTTATCGCGGCAGCGAATATTCACCGTCCATTAAAGCTTGGGTGCGTCCGGTGTTTGAATCGATGGTGAACAAAGGCTGGATAAAGGCGATGTTTGGCACAGAAGTGAAAAGTATCCATGAGGATCATATCATAGTGGAGCAGGACGGACAGGAAATGAAAATCGAAAATGATGCAGTATTTGCGATGACAGGGTATCGTCCGGATCGCACATTCTTTCATGCGCTTGGTGTTACGGTTCGTGAAGAAACGGGAGAGCCGGAACACAATCCGGAGACGATGGAGACGAACGTGCCGGGCGTGTTTGTTGCAGGCGTTATTGCTGCGGGCAACGACGCGAACGTAATCTTTATCG
The DNA here is from genome assembly GCF_002375825.1 of Aneurinibacillus sp. UBA3580. Classification (NCBI taxonomy): domain Bacteria; kingdom Bacillati; phylum Bacillota; class Bacilli; order Caryophanales; family Paenibacillaceae; genus Aneurinibacillus; species Aneurinibacillus sp. UBA3580. The sequence continues at coordinate 25,558 of NZ_DFMZ01000103.1, read as the reverse complement.
AGAACGGTCGCTTCCACGGCGGTATCCTTGCCAAAGAAATTACCCGTCGGACAGCGGGATTAACGGTTAAATAAAAAGCGAGACAGTTATCTGGACCGACAGAGCGGATGCTTTTGTCGGCTTTTTTGTGTATACTTACAAACGAATAGCTTCACAATACATACAGTAAGTGGAGGTACTTATGCCAAAAGTGGTTTTGCTGACAACAGGCGGTACAATCGCCAGTAAGCCAAACGAGCGCGGCATGCTGGCATCGGGTGAAATTACCGGTGAAGAGTTAGCGGAGATATGCAACCTGCCGGGCGACATAGAAGTGCAAGTCGAATCCGTATTTCAGCTTCCATCCATGCACATTGGGTTCATGGAGCTTTTGATATTAAAAGCAAAAATCGAAGAGGTGCTTGCAGATCAGTCCGTCGATGGTGTCGTGGTAACGCACGGCACAGATTCAATGGAAGAAACGGCATACTTTCTTGACCTCACCATAGACGATGAACGTACAGTCGTCCTGACAGGCTCACAGCGCTCTCTTAGTGATTTAAGCAATGATGTCTACATAAATATACGGCATGCTATTTACACGGCTTGTAGTGCCGATTTACGCGGATCAGGAGCGGTTGTGGTGTTTAATGAACGCATCTTCTCCGCTCGCTACGTGAAAAAAGTCCACGCATCCAACATTCAGGGTTTTCATTCATTCGGGTTTGGTTATTTCGGCATCATCGACAATGATTGTGTATCCATATACCAAAAGCCGATCAACAGGGATATATTTAAGATTACAAAGACAATTCCTGCTGTTGACATTATCAAGTGCTATGCTGATGCAGACAGTAAGTTTGTGTATGCGGCCATTCAAGCAGGTTCAAAAGGTATCATACTTGAAGGGGTAGGCCGTGGTCAGGTTGCGCCGAAGATGATGGAAGGAATCGAGGAAGCCGTTCGCCAAGGCATTCACATTGTCATTACCACAAGCGCGGAAGAAGGTCGTGTACACACCACATACGACTATTTAGGGAGTGCCTATGACCTGTACAGCAAAGGTGTGATACTCGGCAAGGATTATGACAGCAAGAAAGCCCGCATACGGTTAGCAGTTATGCTGGCAAGCAATGTAGAAGATATAAAAAGTGCGTTTTAACCTGGCAAAAGATCGTCCGACAGACCCTGCCAGCATAGGCGCTGTTTTTTTGCTGTGTCCTGCATATTTGACATGATAACCTTCATCAATAATATTTCTTTCATCTATGTTCCATGGTACGATGAGGTAAGGAGATCCGGAGAACAAAGGGAGTCGAATGCTATGTTATCCACCTTGGGGGCAGCACTGGCCCCTGGTATTGCTATTTTGAGTTATTTTTATCTAAAGGACAAATATGAAACGGAACCGCTTCATATGGTTGTCAAAAGTTTTATTATCGGTATCCTGCTTGTTTTTCCCGTGATGGTTGTGCAGTTCGGATTCCAGGAAGAACTTCATCTCGGCGTATTTTCGCAATCGTATTTTTTGGCAGGCTTTCTCGAAGAGTTTTTTAAATGGTTCATTATTTATTATACGGCATATAAGCATGTGGAATTTGATGAGCCGTATGACGGTATCGTGTATGCGGTGGCGGTTTCGCTCGGTTTCGCGACGCTTGAAAACTTTTTCTATCTGTTAGAGCATGGTGTGTCTACCGCATTTTACCGGGCCCTGCTGCCGGTATCGAGCCATGGATTGTTCGGTGTATTGATGGGATACTACCTTGGCAAAGCGAAGTTTTTGTCTGTTCCGCGCAGAAAGCGCATGTATTTGGCACTAAGCCTTGCGATTCCTGTGCTTTTGCACGGAACGTACGATTTCATTTTGATGGTAGGCGGTACGGTTTGGCCGTGGCTGATGGCTCCGTTCATGCTGTTTTTGTGGGCGATTGCCATTCGCCGCAGCCGTGCTGCGCTGGACAGGTCTATTGCTGCCGCTTTTGGGCGACACTATGAACAAGAGGAGGCGGAAAAAATATGACAACCGAGTACGAACGGTATAAAGTCACCATTTACTGCCTGACCTGCGGCGAGCGCTATGTGCTGCGCGGAATACGCGAAAACAACGGGAAGATTGAGACGGGGTTTAAACAATGCATCTGCAGCAACGACCGGAATTTCCATATTTATTCCGAACCGCTGTAAAGCTTTTTTCTGCGAAATTCTTGAGGAAAGAAAGAGAGGGGAGAAAAAGGCGTTCGCCTTTTTCCACATTGAAATCATCCTCTCGTTCTTTCCTCTCTTTTCTTTTGTGCGACAAAATTAAGCCCTCTTTCCCATGATTTTCATGACGGGGTTGCGTTGAAAACCATGGTGGTTTTTTGTATAAACAAGCATCTCTTTCCTCACACTATTACCAAGAATGATCGTAATTAGGAAAGGTGATGCGGATATGTATTGGAAAATCGCAGGTGTGCTGGCGCCGATTCTTGCCATAGGGGCTATCGGTGTCGGTGTGTGGGGTTACCAGGAGAATCAGGAAAAAAACTCGGTGCTAATTAAAGCGGAAAACCAGTATCAGCGTGCGTTCCACAATTTAAACTATCATATAGACAAGCTGCAGGACGAGCTGGGTAAAACGATTGCCGTTAATTCTCGTCAACAGCTAACGCCGAGTCTGACGAATGTCTGGCGTCTTGCTTATTCTGCGCAAAGCGATGTAGGACAACTCCCTCTGACACTTATGCCATTTAACCAGACGGAAAAGTTTCTTGCCAATGTGGCTGATTTCAGCTATCAGACAGCAGTTCGCGATCTTCAAAAAGAGCCGTTAAGCAACAAAGAGTACAAAACGCTGCAGGCGCTTTATCGGCATTCCAAAGAAATTCAGAGCCAATTGCAGACCGTACAGACAGCGGTTCTCAGCAAACAGCTCCGCTGGATGGATGTTGAATCGGCGCTTTCGACGCAAGAAAGACCTCAGGATAATACCATTATCGACGGCCTTAAAGTTATCGATAAAAACGTTGAAGGCTATAAGGATGTCGATTTCGGTTCGGGCATCGGAAGCCTGAATGCGACACGCAAAATGAAGATTCAAGCCATTAAAGGTACACCGATTACTGCAGAAGAAGCGAAGCGAAAAGCATTGGCGTTCACCAGAATCACGCCCGAACAGTTAAAAGAAATCAACGTGGTGGACAATGGGAGCGGGCGGGAGTACGAATCATTCAGCGTGCACATGGTTCGTAAAGCCGATCCTGCCCCGGTTAACGTAGAAGTGGCCAAGAAAGGCGGTAAGGTAGTTTGGGTACTGGACGAGCGTGACGTTCATGCGAACGTAAAGAAGCTAAACATCGAGCAGGCGAAGAACTATGCGGACAAGTATCTTGAAGAGCGAAATTATCCGTCTATGGAGGCGGTATCCTATGATGAATATGGAGGGCTTGCGGTATTCACGTATGTCTACAAACAAGGGGATATCCGCGTGTATCCGGATATGGTCACTGTGAAGGTAGCGCTTGATAAAGGCGGCGTACCGGGATTTCAGAGCGAAAGTTATCTTCTAAATCATAAAGCGCGTGTGCTGCCAAAGCCAAAGCTTACGGAGGCGCAGGCCCGTGCGAAAGTGAATCCGAGCTTGAAAATAGAGGAAACGCGTCTTGCCGTCATTGAAGACGATCGGGGGCAGGAAGTGTTCACCTATGAATTCTACGGCGGTCTTGGACAAGATCGCTACCGCATCTATATTAATGCACTGACCGGAGATGAAGTAAAAGCGGAGAAAATTAAGGCAGTTGCCTTGTAAGGAAGAATAGGGATCGGGGGGACGGGCGATACTGGTGAAAACGGAAGGAGGGGTCCGGATGAAACGAACCGAAGAGACAGCTTATGAGAAGCGTTTCACCCGCCTGGCCGCCTGGGTGGAGAAAGGACTTATTATAGCCATTGCGGCCGGGTGGTTGTTGCTCGTCGCAAGCCAGTTTCTGCTCACATATGACTCGGTCCGCTATTGGCTTGTCGATACGGTACGGCTGGAAGGCATTGCATCGCCTTAAGGCCTATGTTACTATGGAGATAATTGAATAGCATGGTTATCACCATACGTGAGTGCATGATAGCAATAAAAAGTTACGCATCAAATCAAATAAAAGGAAAGAAGCAGGCACGTCCTGCTTTTTTTGTGAAAATGAATAGAGATAAAAGATGAAGAAGCAAGAGGCTGGAGGGGAAGTTCCATCCTTGTAGCTTCTACTTTCTTCTTTGCTTAGTTAGGGTGGGATAGTACTGTGAAAATTGCAATTGACGGACCGGCCGGAGCCGGCAAAAGCACCGTAGCGCAGCGGGTGGCGAAACGGCTCGGCATGCTGTACGTTGATACCGGGGCGATGTATCGGGCTGCAACGCTTACGGCCCTTACGCGCGGCTGCTCGATTGAAGATGAGCAGTGTCTGCGTGATTTGCTTGATACGATTGACTTAACGCTTGAAATTCATGACGGAATGCAGCGTGTATATGTGGACGGCGAAGATGTGACCGAAGCGATTCGTTCCCTGGAGGTTACACGGCGTGTCTCGACGGTGGCCGCGCATCCGCTTGTGCGCGAGAAGCTGGTGGATATGCAGCGTCGGATTGCCAGCCGTAAAAACGTCGTAATGGACGGTCGGGACATCGGCACATCGGTGCTGCCGGATGCCGAACTGAAAGTTTTTCTTACCGCTTCTATCGAAGAACGCGCACGGCGGCGTCTGCAGGAGCTTGAGCAGAAAGGTGTGAAGGCCGAATACGGTGAATTGCTGCGTGACATTGAAGAAAGAGATCGTAAAGACAGTGAGCGTGAGATAGCGCCGCTAAAGCAGGCGAAAGACGCTGTGCTGGTTGATACGACCGGATGTAGCATTGATGAGGTGGTAGACCGTATCGTTTGTCTGCATCGGGAAAAAATCGGGGAGAGGGCGTAAGTCGCATGGAAAGCAAAACATATCCGTTTTTTCGCGCCATATTCCGCGGCATCTTTGCAGGACTGTACCGCTGGCGCGTAATCGGACAGGAGAACATTCCGGACGGGGAAGGACTTGTTCTCTGCGCGAATCATATTAGTAATTGGGATCCAATCCTGCTCGGCTGTGGTACCCACCGTCAAGTGCATTTCATGGCGAAGGCGGAGCTGTTTCGGATTCCTGTCATCTCCTGGCTTATTACTGACTTTGGAACTTTTCCGGTTAAGCGTGGTGCCGGAGACCGTCAGGCGATCCGCAAGTCGCTTGAGATTGTAGACGAGGGGAAAGTGCTCGGCATCTTCCCGGAAGGCAGGCGTAACCGGTCAGGGGATGGGACCGTCGGCAAAATGCTGCCGGGAGCTGCAATGATTGCACTCAAATCTAAGGCGCGGGTCGTACCCGTCGCAATCATCGGTCCGTACCGTCTTTTTGGACGTGTAACGATTATTTATGGAAAACCGATTGATTTGAACGAAGCGGTAGCGGGCAAGGAAAATGCGGAGCGCACCCAGTATGCTGCCGAAATCATTCAGCATGAGATTCAAAAACTGTTGGATATACATAAAAAGTAAGCATAACTTTCGGTGTTATTTTCCCTGTAATATAAGGCATTTTGCTTACCTGAGTGTGTATGAAGTCCAGAATTTAGCAGGTTTGGCACTAGCAATGGTGTATGCAACTTTGGTAAGCTAAGATAAATATGCTGCTGTTTGCTATAAATGCTTGTTGTTTCTTTTAGGAGGTAAGAAGCATTTATTGTTTGAATGGCTTTTATTTCAAGGAGGTATGGTCTATGGTAGAGGAAAATCAAAATGAATTGAATGGTCAACAAGGTTTGGAAGGGGTTGAGGTTAACCAGGTGTTAACCGGCACCGTTTCCCGTGTAGACGAGAAACAAGCCTTGATTGATGTGGGCTATAAGTATGAGGGCATCCTTCCGATCAGCGAAGTGTCGAGTCTTCATATCGAAAAAGTAGCCGATGTTCTTTCCGAAGGCCAGGAGATCCAGGTAAAGGTTATCCGTCTTGATCAAGAGAAGGACGAGATGATCGTCTCCAAGCGTGCGGTCGATGCGGAAAAAGCGTGGGACGAACTGCAGGGCAAGTTCGAATCGGGCGAAGTTTTCGATGCAGTGATTGCTGACAGCGTAAAGGGCGGCCTTGTGGTTGACCTCGGCGTACGTGGTTTCATTCCTGCTTCGCATGTAGAGCGCCATTTTGTGGAAGATTTCTCTGACTACAAAGGAAGAACGCTTTCCGTAAAAGTAATTGAACTCGACAAAGAAAAGAACAAAGTGATTCTTTCTCATCGCGCCGTACTCGAAGAAGAAGCGAACAAACAAAAGCAAGCGGTGCTTGAAAATTTGGAACCGGGCGCGGTCATCGAAGGCACGGTACAGCGTCTGACTGATTTTGGCGCGTTTGTTGATGTGGGCGGCGTAGATGGCCTGGTACACATTTCTGAGATTGCCTGGACCCATGTTGATAAGCCGTCTGACGTTCTGAAGGAAGGCGATAAAGTCAACGTGAAGGTCCTGAAGGTTGACAAAGCGAACGAACGCATTAGTTTGAGCATTAAAGCGACGCTGGCCGGACCGTGGGAGCAGGCGGCAGATAATTTCAAAATCGGCGATGTTGTGAAAGGTACAGTGAAGCGCCTGGTTAGCTTCGGTGCGTTTGTCGAAGTGGCTCCGGGTGTAGAAGGCCTTGTTCACATTTCTCAAATCGCCAATCGCCACATCGGCACACCGGATGAAGTGTTGAAAGAAGGCGAAGAAGTGAACGTGAAGATTCTGGATTTCAATCCGGGAGAAGAGCGCATGAGCTTGAGCATTCGTGAAGTACAGGATGAAAAGCAGAAGCAGGAAACGAAGAAAGAAGTTGCGGCATACCAGGCGGATGAGAACAACGTCGGTATGGGCGTAACGATCGGCGATCGCATGGGCGATCTGCTCAAAAAGTTTAAATCCTAATTTGATAATAGAGAGGTCGTAATGTCGAGGACTTCACGAAAACGCGAACATGTAGAGCACGCGCTAACAACCGGACAGTCCGGCACACACGGACTGTCGGATGTGAAGTTTGTGCACAATTGCTTGCCCGATCTCGCAATGGAACAAACGGATATGAGCACTTGTATCGGCGGACTCGCATTGAGTTCGCCGATTGTTGTAAATGCGATGACAGGCGGGGCAAGCGAAACATATAGTATTAATCAATCGTTAGGAATCATTGCACGCGAGACGGGTCTTGCGCTGGCGGTCGGCTCACAGATGGCGGCGATTCGGGATTCGTCGCTTGTCGAGACATACCGGATAGCTCGCCGGGAGCATCCTCATGGTATTCTGTTCGGCAATCTGGGCGCAGAGGCGACGCCAGAAATGGCTCGTCGTGCTGTAGAGATGATTGAAGCGGATGGGCTACAGATTCATTTGAATGTGATGCAGGAGCTAATCATGCCGGAGGGAGAGCGGGATTTCAGCGGGGCGCTCCGGCGTATTGAAGCGATTGTTCAGGCGGTGGACGTGCCGGTGATTGTCAAGGAAGTCGGATTCGGCATATCGCGCGAAACGGCGTGTAAGTTGACTGATTGTGGAGTGGCCGCAATTGACATCGGTGGACGTGGCGGAACGAATTTTGCGCAGATTGAGAACATGCGGCGCGCGCAGCCGTTTGCCGTGCTGAACGAGTGGGGCATCTCTACGGCGGCAAGCCTGCTGGAAGTTGCGACACTGGAGGTGCGTCCGGATATTATGGCGACCGGCGGAATTCAGACGGGCTTAGATACTGCACGCTGCCTGGCGCTGGGCGCCTCCTGCGTCGGCATGGCAGGCGTTTTTCTCCGCTATGCAGTGGATGGACGGACGGAAGAAGCGATAGAGTACGTGAACAATCTGCATGAAGAGTTGAGCGTAATTATGACTGCGCTTGGTGCCCCGACCATTGCCGCGCTGCAGCGAGTCCCGCTTGTCATTACCGGAGACACCTATCACTGGGCAGAGCAGCGGGGCATTAATTGCAAAGTGTTTGCGCAGCGTTCCTAAAGAAAAAGGCAGTTCTCGCTTTATGAGGCTGCCTTTTTCCTCATTGAAATCATTTCTTTGTTCTCTTCCCCGTTTCTATCTTGCAAACTTATATGCTATGCCAGCCTGGTTTTTCGGCAATAATACTGACAGAAAAACCGAAAAGGAGATAGTGCTTATGAATCCGGGATATTTATCGGCTTTTTGTCTGCTGCTTATTGCCGTACTGGCGTGGATGGGCTTACTGGACGGCTTACTTTCCCGTTTACAAATTCGACTGCGTACATTCTATGCTTTGCTTTTTGCGCATTATCTGGCCAGCGGCTGGTATATACCATTCGGTCCGTATATAACCCTAAGTGTGGGAACGTTTCTGCTTCCTATTGTATTTTTCCTTTTCTTATGGGGCAGGCAGGAACGAGAGAGTCGGAACTACAGTTTTGCGGCAGCATTGTTGGCCGGCGTTACACTATTCTTGCTCCGCTATATAATCAGGCTTGATCCTGTACTGCACGTTGTGGATGAGGTTTATCTTGTTGCAGGCGTTGCCGTGGTTCTCACGGTAGTGATGAGCAGGCAGGCAGACCAGGCATTGATCATCATGGGGCTTGGCCTGTGTCTGATGGAAATCGTTACGCAGGTGTTGGTTTATTCATCTGTTAACGCTGTTACGCTGGGAGAATTTGCGTTTCGTGATGCGCTCGTCTTTTCGCTGCTTACAGGTCTTTTGGTGCACGCCGCAGTATTTCGCTGTATAGATGCAAGCGGCGCACTTGCACGCAAAGTTTTGGTGAGAAGGAGTCGATGAATGATGGGAAACTACACCGTCCCGGTAGTCATGGGTGTTATGTTTGGCGTAGCAGCCCGCCTGTATATGCTTCGTACGGATTATCGACAGTACCCCACATACCCCCATGGCCGGATTATTCATATTGCACTTGGCTTCATTGCCGCGCTTATTGGCTCGGTCGTCATTCCTTCTATTTTGAAGCCGGATTGGACAGCAGTTACGTTCCTGGGCCTGGCGGCGCAACAGTTTCGTGATGTACGGAATATGGAACGGAATATGCTGCAGCAGCTCGACAGCATGGAACTTGTTCCTCGCGGCGTTTCTTACATCGAAGGCATTGCCCAGGTGTTTGAAGGACGCAATTATCTCGTCATGCTCACCTCACTCATCGTCACACTGGTTGCTATTCGAGCCCCTTTCTGGTGGGCGATTGTAGTCGGAATTGCCATGTTTGCTGTCAATAGGTGGCTTATGTCAGGCAAAGTGCTCGGACAAATCGCTGATATTAAACAGGGACATATTGTTCTCGATGGCCCGAATCTGTACGTCGATGATATCTATATTATGAACATCGGCTTACAATCTGATCGGGATGCAATTCGCGAACATGGGATAGGCGTCGTGGTAACCCCGAAAAATCCCAATAGTCTGGTTACCATTGCAAATCTCGGGCAGCGTCAGGCCATTCTGCATGATGTATCATCTATTCACGGCGTATATCGCGATTCGGGGGAGCCGGCCCTCGTACCGCTTATCAAACGTGATATGCAGAACGGCAGGTTAGGCATTTTCCTGTTGCCGGAAGAGAAAGATAGGAGTAAAGTGCTTAAGACAATAGAGCGGGTGCCGGTGCTGGACAGTGCCATTCGGCTGCCGCGTGAAGCCAGCGTCAATCAGCAGACCAGGGGGACACGTTAGCCATGTCTGTTTCATTAGAAAAATACATTCTGGCGGTCATCACCATCAATCGACAGCGGGTCGGCGGAGGGGCCCCTGTTTTTTATGCAGACGAAGAAAAAGAATTGGAGCAAATTGCTTTTACGCTTGAAAAAATTCTCGACGGCATCGCCCATGAGATTACTCCGGACACGCTGATTATCGTGAAGCACTCCTGAATGAAAGCGACTCGCTTCCGCCTTGTTTGTCTTGCCTGTCCTTACAATTCATTCTATGATAGTAGAGATATTGAAAAAGAGAGGTAAGTTATGTTATGGCAAATCCTGTAGTAGCAATTGTCGGCCGTCCGAATGTCGGTAAGTCGACGCTATTCAATCGAATTGTAGGAGAGCGATTGGCGATTGTCGAAGACGTTCCGGGTGTAACCAGAGATCGTCTGTACAGCAAGGCGGAATGGCTCGGCAAACCGTTTCATTTAATTGATACAGGCGGCATTGATTTTGATGATCATGATGAATTGCTTGAATCAATCCGCAACCAGGCGGAGCTTGCGATAGATGAAGCGGACGTTATCATATTTGTGGTGGACGGCACCGTCGGCATTACCGATCAGGACCAGGACGTAGCACGTATGTTATTCCGTTCGAAGAAACCGGTGATTCTTGCGGTCAACAAGATTGACAATCCACAGCGCTTAAACGATGTATACGAATTTTACTCGCTTGGCATGGGTGATCCGTTTCCGATTTCCGGTGCGCATGCGACAGGGATTGGTGATTTGCTGGATGAAGTAATCAAGCATTTTCCGGAATATAATGATGATGAATACGATGATGATGTCATTCGTGTATCGCTTATCGGTCGTCCGAATGTAGGGAAATCGTCGCTGGTCAATGCGCTGCTCGGAGAAGAGCGCGTTATCGTAAGCGACATTGCGGGCACGACTCGTGATGCGATCGATACGCCGTTTACGTTCAAAGGTCAGGAATATGTGCTGATCGATACGGCGGGGATGCGCAAACGGGGCAAGGTGTACGAGTCGACCGAGAAATACAGTGTCATGCGGGCGCTGCGGGCCATGGAGCGCTCGGATGTCGTACTGGTCGTTATCAATGGTGAAGAGGGGGTTATCGAGCAGGATAAGAAAGTAGCCGGCTATGCGCATGAGGCGGGCCGGGGTGTTATCATTGTCGTCAACAAGTGGGACGCGGTAGAAAAAGATGAACGCACAATGAATAAATTCATTGCAGATATTCGCGAAGAATTTAAATATCTCTCTTATGCGCCGATTCTGTTTGTGTCCGCCAAAACGAAACAGCGGGTGCAAATGATTCTGCCAAAGGTGGCCCAGGTGGCAGAGCAGCATGCGCTGCGCATCGCGACGCCGGTGCTAAACGATTTGATTCACGAGGCAACGACGGTGACGCCACCGCCGAGCGATAAAGGTCGCCGCCTGCGCATCAACTATGCGACACAGGTTGCAGTTAAACCGCCGACGTTTGTTTTGTTTGTCAATGATACAGAGCTTATGCATTTTTCTTACCAGCGCTACTTAGAGAATAAAATTAGAGAAGCTTTTCCGCTGGAAGGGACTCCGATTCGCATTCTCGTGCGAAACAAGTCCGAATAAATAAGGAGAGGGGAGAGACCGGATGGGAGCGGTTGTTATCATCCTGTCTTACTTGCTGGGGTCGATTAGCTTCAGCATTCTTGTCGCGAAAAAAATCGCAAAGATTGATATCCGGCAGCATGGAAGCGGCAATGCGGGTGCGACCAACACGCTGCGCGTACTTGGCAAAGGGCCGGGAATTGCGGTGCTGCTTCTGGATGCGGCCAAAGGCGCTATCGCTGTCGGGGTAGCCCATTGGTTAACAGGAGGGAACGACTGGGTGATCGTACTCTCCGGTATTGCCGCAATTCTTGGGCATAATTGGCCGGTATTTTTCGGATTTCGAGGCGGTAAAGGGGTTGCCACTACCATCGGTACGCTGCTGGCATTGACACCGGTACCGGCGCTGATTGCAGTGGTCGTAACCGTTGCGGTCATTGCAGTAACACGCTACGTGTCGCTTGGCTCGCTTGTTTTTTTTACGTTGATTCCCGTCATTCTCATTATTACCGGGGCTTCTTTGGCCTATATTATAGGCACGCTTATAATAGCGGCGCTTGGCTATATACGCCATGCGGAAAACATTAAACGGCTGCTTCAGGGCACGGAGCGGAAGCTTGGACAGTCGAAACGGTAGGGAGGATGGATAGAATGCGAAACGTTGCGGTAATCGGAGCCGGGAGCTGGGGAACTGCGCTGGCAACAGTGCTTGCGGAAAATCATGAAAACGTCTCACTCTGGGCGAGACGGGAAGAGCTTGCGCGGGAAATAAACGAAACACGGGAGAATAAGCGGTACCTTCCCGGTATTACGCTTTCCGAACGTATCAAAGGGGACACATCGCTCGAGAGAGCAGTACGAGACAAGGAGCTTGTGGTTCTCGTTGTTCCCTCCCATGCCATGAGGGACACTGTCCGTACGCTTGCTCCGCATCTACATAAAGATACGATCCTTGTGCATGCCACAAAGGGACTCGAAATCGATTCGCTTAAACGGATGAGCGAAGTGATCAAAGAAGAGGTTTCTGCTTCGTTTCATGAACAGATTGCCGTATTGTCAGGGCCGAGTCATGCCGAAGAAGTCGGCATGAAAGCGCCGACCACTGTTGTAGTTGCGGCCGAGAAAATGAGCGTGGCTGAGGAAGTACAGGATGCGTTCATTACAAGCCGTTTCCGGGTCTACACCAATCCGGACGTCATCGGTGTAGAGATTGGCGGCGCGCTGAAAAATATTATCGCGCTGGGCGCCGGGGTAAGCGATGGACTTGAATTCGGAGACAATGCAAAAGCTGCGCTGCTTACGCGTGGCCTGGCTGAAATCAGCCGCCTGGGGATTAAACTTGGCGCCAATCCTCTGACGTTTACCGGCCTTGCGGGGGTGGGCGACCTGGTAGTAACGGCTACCAGTCAGCACAGCCGCAATTGGCGTGCGGGCAGGATGCTGGCTCAGGGGCTTGCACCGGACGAAATTGTTGCGCGCATGGGCATGGTCGTAGAAGGGATTAAAACGACAAAAGCCGCCCACCAGTTAGCGTGTGAGCTTGGTGTAGAAATGCCGATTACACGGGAATTGCATGCGCTTCTATTCCGACAAAAGGCACCGCGTGACGCTGTCAGCGATTTGATGGGACGGGTTCGCCGGCACGAAACAGAAGAGTTGGCGCTTCAATACTTTGATAATCATTGATGGACAAATGGGCGATGACGCCAGAAGGCCGCACTTTTTCCTTCCCTTCCTCATACACTGTTGTTGTATCATGAAAGGAGGGAGATGGAGGGTATGGTAAACATCCCGAAAAAATTTCTTGATAAATTACAGGGCAGAAACGTGGACACGTCAAAGCTGGAAAAGCTGGCTGGTGGCGTGAAAAAAAGCGATCTGGGTGATGATCAAAAGCTGCTTCAACTGATTCGCCAGCTGGCCGTGATCGCCAACGTATCTTTAACAAAGGAAAAGGAAGAAAAAATCATTAAGTATATTCGTACACATAACGTACAGGGCGGAGATATGAAGACGTTGACAAACTTGCTGAAAAATAAACTGTAATCTTGGAGAAATAGGCGAGGCGCGCTGTTACAGGCTTGCTGAAATTAGCATACAGTATAGCATGATTCGCGAAAATAAGGGCTCTCGAAAACGACGCGAGGATACAGAAGGAAAAAAAGAGGGATAATGCTGTCCGGCATTATCCTTCTTTTTCTGTGAAAATTGTGAGGAAAGAAGGAGAGGGAAGAGGAAATAAGATCCAGGGGAGAAAAAGGCATTCGCCTTTTTCCACATTGAAATCACCCCCTCCTTCTCTTCTCTCTTTTCCTTCGTACCGCAAAATAGGAGGCCCTACGGTCAGGCCTCCTCTGATGATGTTGCAATTTCATCCATTTCCAATAATGCCTGCACAAGCGGAGAGTTCAGCAGGGAAATAATCTGGCGGAAATCGACGTTATTTAATGATTTGATAAACGAGAGTGCTGACCTCTCTCCCGTATCTCCGCTGCCCTGCTCTGCTGCCCTGAGCATCGTGCGCTTTTGACTGCTCTTTGACCAGCGCTCATACATACCAATAAGGTTGGTTAGTGTGCTGAGCGTCTGCTCCATCTCGGCCATCGTGCCGCGCATTTGGGTTGACCATTCTCTGACAGTATTAATGGATGTGCGCATCTCTTCCGGAGATTTAGTCAAAATGGACGGTAGATTTTTCATAAAGGCAGAAGCTGCCCGAAGGTCCGTTTTATTTTTAACCGGCACGATGGCCGTTGCAGCTTCTTTTTTTGCAACGACGGGCGCGGCCTTTTTGCGCTTTTTCCCGCTCGCTGCCGTGCGCCTGGATCTCTTCGTATACGGGCTTCGCCGTTTCTGGCTGTTCATGATTGCGCCCCCTTTATCCTATAGTCAACATTATAGTATGCGTTCGTCCTGTAAGAGGTTCGATTGTCCCCGGTTTGTGCTATAATGTGAGTATCCGATTTACAGGATCATTTTTACAGACAAAGAGGGAGTGCTCATGCATTTAATGTTCTATGCGCTGAGTGCAATCGGCTTGATGATTGTTGCCAGCGTTACGATTGTATTCGCGCGTAAACTGCAGCGGCGGCTGCTCAGATTCGCACTGTCTACCGTCGCCTATGCAAGCTTAATTGTGGCGTTTTTTCTTATGGTGGCCGTGTTGATTACTTTCTAGTTCCCGGTCCCATATTGCGGGCTTTGATGTATTTGTGAAGCATGAGGAGCACAATGTACAACACGCCAATTCCAATTCCCGCCCACAGTACGACATCGGCCGTATTTTCAGTGTTGGCGAGAAGGAATACGGGTGTAAATAGCACAATACCGAAGAAGAAGGTCCCTTCGAGCGCCACCTTAATCCATTCGCGGCTCATTAGCATGATGTTCAAGCCTCCTTGTATGCATGGAATCAAGCTTAGTGTAGGCCAAAACGATGCTTGTTATCCGCAAAACAATAAAGAAGCAGGGGATGTTACCATGGTGAAAATTACATTTGCGCCGGCGAACCGTCATATACAGGTCCGTGTCGGAGAAACCATATTGCGAGCCGCATCCAGGGCAAGGATCGCCATCTCCCAGCGCTGCGGCGGCAAGGGGGCCTGCACAATGTGCAAAGTGCGGGTTACTCCAGGTAGTTTTGTTTCACCTCCGCAGGAGAAAGAGAAGCGAATGATTGGCGAAGAGCATCTGGCATGCGGCATGCGGCTTGCCTGTCAGGCAAGAGTGCAGGGAGAAGCGCAAGTGGAGCTTGCGGAAAGCCGGCTTGCGTCCGTTGTGCGCACCCAGTTGGAAAAACAGCGGCAGGAGAGAGGCGAATGGTAGGGAAGTGGAAGTTACGGATGACGGGGCTTATGGCCCTGTGTTTGCTGGCGCTTTCCGGATGCGCGTATCCGCGCGCTCAGATGCTGCAGAATGCGGCACCGCCGGTTCAGCAAATTAAGATGGTACAGGATGCAGTAGATCAGTACCAGAAAGAAACAGGTGTTCTGCCTATTGTAACGAAAGACGCCGATACGCCGGAATTCGAACGGTATCCGGTCGATTTCTCAAAAATTGTGCCAAAATACATTCCGTATATTCCCGGGGCTGCGTTTGAAGCGGGTGGAAACTACATGTTCGTCCTGCTGAATGCGGAGACGAAGCCGGAAGTTCGCTTGATCGATTTAACCGTATCCCAGGGCGTTCAGAGCATGCAGGAGAAAGTAAGCCGTTATTTTGCCGACAAAAAAGAGTTTCCGCTTGGTCCGAAAGTGGGGGACGGATATTACTTGATTGATTTTGATAAACTGCACACGGGCGAGGAGTCGATCCTCAGCCATTTCAGCGGGCAGCCAATGTCCTACATTATCAACGAGCGCGGTCAAGTGGGCGTAGATTATTCCGTTGATTTGGCGCTAGCATTGAAGAATGCGCCGGAAAAACCGAAGCAGGCCGGAGATATTCGTTATGTACTGGCCGATGTCTCTCCACTTGCGCCGGTGAAATCGTTTCCATACCGTCTTATCAACGGAGAACCAAAACTTGCTCCGAGCGAATGATGACTTCTTTTTCTTTTCTTCCTGAAATAATTCTGGTATATCTTATCTCGCTTTACCATATCTTGTACAAAGCAGGACAGGGTGGGGTGCACAGACGATAATGGCGGGACCCGGCACCGTTCTCGTCGTACTCGTTCAGGCCGAGTCGAGGTCTATTTTTTCCGTCGCCCTCATAAGATGAGTAGTGTCCTTATAGTACAAGAAGTAGATGGGAAAGAAACGCGAGGAGGTATCCAGGTGGAACGTGTAGATATTTTCAAAGACATTGCGGAGCGCACGGGGGGAGACATCTATATCGGCGTGGTCGGCCCTGTTCGCACCGGAAAATCAACATTCATTAAACGCTTTATGGAATCCATCGTTATTCCCAACATTCCGTATGAAGCGGAGCGGGTCCGTGCCGTGGACGAACTACCGCAGAGCGCGGCAGGAAAAACGATTATGACGACCGAACCGAAGTTCGTGCCGAACAACGCGGTTGCCATTCATGTGACCGACGGACTTGATATCAATGTGCGTCTTGTCGATTGTGTAGGGTATACGGTGGAAGGTGCCCGGGGATATGAAGACGAGAACGGTCCGCGCATGGTAACGACACCATGGTATGATGAGCCGGTTCCATTCGAAGAAGCCGCTGAACTGGGCACGCGCAAAGTTATCCAGGAACACTCAACGCTTGGCGTGGTTGTCACCTCGGACGGTACGATTGCTGAAATTCCGCGCGTCGGTTACGAAGAAGCAGAGGAGCGCGTCATAAATGAATTGAAGGAAGTGGGCAAACCGTTTGTTATCATTGTAAACTCCCTGTATCCGGGTCGTCCTGAAACTGTAGCTCTGCGCGCTGCTCTTGAGGAAAAATACGATGTGCCGGTCCTTGTGATGAGCGTCGATTTAATGGATGAACGGGAAGGGCTCGCCGTCCTTCGCGAAGTGTTGTTCGAGTTCCCGGTCCATGAAGTTAATGTCAACCTTCCATCCTGGGTGATGGTACTGCACGAAGACCACTGGCTTCGCCAGAATTTCGAAGAAGCGGTACGGGAGACGGTGAAAGACATCCGCCGTCTGCGAGACGTGGATCGTGTGGTTGGCTATTTCGGCGAATATGAATTCATCGACCGTGCTGCGCTGGCCGATATGAATATGGGCCAGGGAGTGGCAGAAATCGATTTGTACGCCCATGACGAGTTGTACGACCGCATTCTTATGGAGATTGTTGGCGTAGAAATCCGCGGCAAGGATCATCTGCTCCAGCTTATGCAGGAGTTCAGTCTCGCAAAGAAGGAGTATGATAAGATTTCAAGTGCACTCAATATGGTACGTCAGACCGGGTACGGTATCGCTCCTCCTTCACTCGAAGAGATGAAGCTCGACGAGCCGGAGATTATCCGCCATGGATCGCGCTTCGGTGTTCGTCTGAAAGCGACGGCACCGTCGATTCATATGATTCGGGTCGATGTGGAATCCGAATTTGCGCCGATTATCGGTACGGAGAAGCAAAGTGAGGAGCTGGTGCGGTATCTAATGCAGGATTTTGAAGAGAACCCGCTAAGCATCTGGAACTCGGATATTTTCGGCCGCTCGCTCAATTCGATTGTAAATGAGGGCATTTCCGCCAAGCTGTCCATGATGCCGGATAACGCGCGTTACAAGCTGCAGGAGACACTGGAACGTATCATTAATGAGGGTTCGGGTGGACTTATCGCGATTATCTTATAGACGGGACAGAAAAAGAATAAGGTAAACGAGACGAACACCGGCTTCTCCTTATTAGGCAGAAGCCTTTTCTCTTTTAGGGAAGCCTGGGGACACAATAGGAGAAGATTGGGTGAAATCCCTTGAATTACAGCGTTTTCTATATTAATATTAGCTTGTCCACCTTTAAAAATACTTAAGTTGTGTATAATTATCCTATAATTGGTTAACAACGTATAACAAGAAAACTCCCTTTGGGAGGAGGTGAATGACATGAATAAGACAGAATTAATCACGAAAGTATCCGAAGCGACCGAGCTTACGAAGAAAGATGCAACAAGAGCAGTGGAAGCGGTATTCGATGCGATTACGGAAGCTTTGAAAAACGGGGACAAAGTACAATTGATCGGATTTGGTAACTTTGAGGTGCGTGAGCGTGCTGCTCGCAAAGGCCGCAACCCGCAAACCGGCCAGGAAATCGAAATTGCTGCTAGCAAGGTACCTGCCTTCAAGCCGGGCAAAGCGTTGAAGGAAGATATTCAATAGTGGCGTACATACCGTCATTGGACTTGATTTATCCATTTATGGCAAAGCAAACGGAGCTGTACGAATGTACAGCTCTTTTTCCTATCTATGTCCGAAAGTTTTGCCTACGGGCTACGGAGGTTCGCTATGAAAGTAAATCATAAAAAAATTGAAGAAGCGGTACGCATGATTCTAGAAGCGATAGGTGAAGATCCGAGCCGTGAAGGTCTGCTCGATACGCCGGCGCGTGTGGCGCGTATGTATGAAGAGGTGTTCACGGGTCTTTCACAGGACCCTAAAGAGTATTTCTCGGTCGTGTTTAGCGAAGAACACGAAGAGCTTGTACTCGTCAAGGATATTCCGTTTTATTCAATGTGCGAGCATCACTTGGTGCCGTTCTATGGCGTAGCGCATGTAGGCTATATTCCCCGTGGCGGACGTGTGACGGGACTATCCAAATTGGCTCGAGC
>NZ_DFMZ01000103.1:6150-6941 GCF_002375825.1 Aneurinibacillus sp. UBA3580 | reverse complement strand
AGGAGCCGTAGAAGCGGTAGCGAAACGCCCTCAATTGCAGGAGCGAATTACCTCAACAGTTGCCGATTCGATTATGGAGACGCTTGAACCGCATGGTGTTGTGGTGGTCGTGGAGGCAGAGCATCTGTGCATGACCATGCGCGGTGTCAAAAAGCCCGGGTCCAAGACAGTAACCTCAGCCGTGCGCGGCATCTTTGCGCAGGACCCTGCTTCACGTGCCGAAGTATTCAGCTTAATCAAAGGGTGATTTGTGAACAAAATAAGTCAATCACATGTATTTGTGGGCGGCGCACGTGTTTAAAATCTAGCGCTTTCGCACATGTTAAAACAGAGGTGAATGCGCTGTGAATAAGATGAAAACAATGTATTGGTTGTGGCTTTTGCCAATCGGACTCCTCATTGCTCTCGTGTATATTAGTTTTTGGTTATATAGATAAACGTTGACAGCGCTTCCTTTTTGCGCGATAGTTAAAACCGTAGCCATCTTAGGGAAGAGTAAAGAGGGGGAGCGTTTATGAACGGAACGTCGACTGAATTTATTGTCATCAAAGCACTGGAGAATGGCGTTAATGTCATCGGATTGACGCGCGGCGAATCCACAAGGTTCCATCATTCTGAAAAACTCGATAAGGGCGAGATTATGATCGCCCAGTTCACCGAGCATACATCCGCGATTAAAGTTCGCGGCAAGGCTGTTATTCAGACGAGCAACGGTACGATTGACACGCTGGTGGACAAGTAGAAAAAAACAAGCAGGCATCTGCTTGTTTTTTTCTGTGAAAATTGTGAGG
>NZ_DFMZ01000103.1:0-6005 GCF_002375825.1 Aneurinibacillus sp. UBA3580 | reverse complement strand
CGCCTTTTTCTACATTAAAATTCTCTCCTCGTTCTCTTCTCCTTCGTACCGCAAAAGTCAGCCGCCCTTCCCTTCATTTTCATGGCAGGGCTTGCGGATCATCTCCCATGGTGGTTTTGTACCTGAGATAGAGCTTACAATTCACAAGGAAGAATTATATAATATCTTAGTGTAGTACGAGTGGTAGTATGGTATACTTTATAAGTATGTTTTCAGTGAGCGTGGGAACGTTTTTTTGGGGGATGCATAACAGATGAACCTTTTGAAGCATGATTTTCAGGAAGAAATAGAAGAAGTCGTAAGGAGCATTAAACAGAATGCCGAAAACCGCGTTCTCTATCAATACATTGATAATCCACCTATCTCACAGCTTCGCATATGCTTGCTGTATCTTTTTCTTAGGCAGCGCGGCGTAAGCGGAGCGGCTCTTCGCGACTATATTGTCACTGCAACGCTGATTCAGCTCGCGCTTGACAGCCATGAGCGGGTCAGCCTGAACAAAGAAGAGACATCCGCAGGCATTAGATCTCGCCAGCTTACCGTGCTGGCCGGTGATTATTTCAGCAGCCGGTACTATTATTTGCTCGCCAACTTAGAAGATGTGCGGGCGATCGGCCAGCTGGCACGGAGCATTCAGGAGATTAACGAGTGGAAGATTAATTTGTATTGTGAGAACGATTGGACAGCCGAGCAATATTTGCAGCGAAAAGTGGATATCGAGTCGTCCTTGCTTCGGTCCTTTGGAAATGCATATGTCGGGGAAACAATGGACGTATGGATGCGTATTTTTTCACAGATGATTCTTGTTGAGCAATTGCTTGCCGAATACCGGACCTGGAATATCGAGCAAGAGGCGGGGCGATATTTTCATCTGCTGAGCCGGGAGGAAGGCACGCATAGCGCCTACCAATCGATGCTGCAGCACATCCATAAAGCGCTCCACCAGTGTCGTAAATTGATCGCGCTGGTAGAAGGGGAAGAATGGCGCGCCGAATTGAGGCACCTTGTGGACCGGTGCGCGGAAGAGTTGGACAACCAGAAAGCAAGGGCAGAGGAGATGTAGCCATGCGTCAGAAATTGCAGGGGGAAGAAAAAGCGGAATACGTACATTCGGTATTTGAATCGATTGCAAAAGAGTATGACCGAATGAACTCCGTTATCAGTTTTGGCCGTCATGTCGCCTGGCGTGAATATACAAATAAGCGGATGGGTGTACGGGAAGGTCAGAGCGCGATTGATTTATGCTGCGGGACGTGCGATTGGACGATTAGCCTTGCTGAAGCGGTCGGCCCGAAAGGCAATGTAGTAGGCCTTGATTTCAGTCAGAATATGCTTGATGTCGGGGCGGAAAAGATTCGGAAAAAAGGGCTGGATCAAATTACGCTGGTGAACGGAGATGCAATGAAGATTCCGTATCCGGATAACACGTTCGATTATGCGACGATCGGATTTGCTTTGCGCAATGTGCCGGATTATAAGCAGGTGATTCGTGAGATGGCACGGGTGGTGAAGCCGGGAGGACAGGTCGTCTCGCTTGAAGTCAGCAAACCTCCGCTGATGCCGTACCGTAAAATGTTCTTTTTTTATTTTTACAATATTTTGCCGCTTATCGCCCGTATAGTGGTGGATAAGTATGAAGAATACAGCTGGCTGCCCCAGTCGCTGACCAACTTTCCGGACAGCAAGCAACTCGCGGAAGTTTTCCGTGAAGCGGGTCTTGTAGACGTGCAGACCAAGCTGTTTGTCGGCGGCGTTTCCGCGCTGCACATCGGTTTTAAGAAACAGGTGGACAAATCATGAGAAAATTAAAAATTATCCTGGAAATGATCAAATTTGAGCATACGATTTTCGCGCTACCGTTTGCATTTATGGGCGCAATTCTGGGCAGCTTTGTTGTCAACGGCACATGGCCGACGTGGTCGCAAATCTTCTGGATTATCGTGGCGATGGTGGGCGCACGCAGCGCGGCCATGGCGCTCAATCGGTTGATTGACCGACGTTTTGATGCGGAGAATCCGCGCACGGCCATGCGGGCGCTCCCGGCCGGGTTGCTTAAAGTAGGAGAAGTTCTTTTGTTCATCATCGTTTCATTCGTGGTTTTATTTGTCGCCGCCTTCCAGTTGAATATGCTGGCGGTGAAGCTTTTGCCGATCGCAGTCTTTTTCCTGGTATTATATTCTTATACGAAGCGATTTACCTGGGCCTGTCATTTAGTGCTGGGCATTGCCATCGGGCTTGCGCCGCTTGGCGGTTGGGTAGCCACAACCGGACAGGTAGATTGGCTGGGACTTCTGCTGTTTGCTTCCGTGGCTCTCTGGACTGCAGGTTTTGATGTGATCTATGCGTGTCAGGATGCCGAATTCGACCGCAAGCGCGGTCTGTATTCGATTCCGAGCTATTTTGGCATTGCCAGAGCGCTCAAGCTGGCACGTTTCTTCCATATCATTACAATCGCTGGTTTTATCGCATTGTTTTTTATTACCAGCCTTCATATTTGGTTTGCAATTGGAGTTATTATCGCTGCTGCCATTTTAGTTTATGAGCATCGGCTGATATCACCGAACGATTTATCCAAGCTAAATACGGCCTTTTTCACGATGAACGGGATTCTCAGCGTTGTTGTATTTTCATTTACCCTGCTTGATTTGGTGATGAGATGAGAAAAATCTTTGTTGTCGGAATTACAGGAGCGAGCGGCGCTGTATACGGGGTACGCCTTGTGCAGCAGATGCTCCTTCATGACTATAAAGTGCATTTGATCGTAACGGAAGCTGGCTGGCAAGTATTTCGGGAAGAATTAGACTGGGATACGACAGACCGGGATGCGGTCATTCGGGAGCATTTTCCGCAGGTAAACGGAGAACTTCACTATCATACGCTGCACGATTTTACGGCGCCCGTTGCGAGCGGTTCGTATCGCAGCGACGCTATGGTGATTGTGCCCTGCTCCATGGGGACGCTGTCCGGCATTGCCCACGGGGCATCCGGCAATCTGCTGGAGCGTACCGCCGACGTGATGCTTAAGGAAGGGAAAAAGCTTGTTATTGTGCCGCGCGAGACACCGCTTAACGTTATTCAACTGGAGAATATGACGAAGCTGGCGCAGGCGGGAGCGCGCATCGTGCCCGCCATGCCCGGGTACT
Organism: Aneurinibacillus sp. UBA3580; assembly: GCF_002375825.1. NCBI lineage: Bacteria > Bacillati > Bacillota > Bacilli > Caryophanales > Paenibacillaceae > Aneurinibacillus > Aneurinibacillus sp. UBA3580. The sequence goes on along the minus strand of NZ_DFMZ01000103.1, from coordinate 2,862 downwards.
ACCACAAACCGCAGACAATGGACGATGTAATCAATTTTGTGGTAGGAAAAGTACTGGACACTCTAGATGTGCCACATCAACTATTTCGCCGTTGGGGAGAGTGAAACCGTGCCTGCAATGAAAATTGGCAAAATCACTTTTAGTAACATCATGCCTATCTATCATTTTTTTCGTACCGATCAATTCGATGAACATCAGGTAGAATTTATCCCGCAGGTTCCCTCGCAGCTTAATCAAGGTATGGCGGAAGGTACCATTGATATGGGGCCGATTTCGTCATTTGAATACGGACGGAATTATAACGAGTATGAGGTGCTGTCTGATTTGTCGATTAGCTCGCTGGGCAAAGTGCGTTCTATTTTTCTCTTCTCCCGCAAGCCGATTGAAGAACTGAAAGAAGTAAAAATTGCGTTAACAGATAAGTCAGCGACATCGGTTAATTTGCTTAAAGTGATTATGGAAAAGTTTTATCAGGCTTCTCCCTTCTATGAGATGATGCCGGCCAATCTGGAGAGGATGATGGCAGTAGCGGACGCTGCGTTGTTAATTGGCGACGATGCGCTGCTTGCTTCCTGGAACAATCCTGGCTATCATATGTATGACCTGGGCGAGTTGTGGTATAAACATACCGGGATGTGGATGGTGTTCGCGGTTTGGGCAGTGCGACGTGAAGTCTCACAGAGTAAGCAGGAACTCCTGCGCAGCGTTCATAATGAATTTTTGCGTAGTAAGAAATTGGGGTTTGCCGAATTGGACACAGTCGTGGCCCAGGCGAAGCAAGATTTCGGCGCTACTACGGAGTTCTGGAAGACATATTATACAGGACTATCTTATGATTTTACTCCGGATCATAAGAGAGGATTGGAGTACTATTACGCATGTGCAGCGGAGCTCGGGCTGTTGAGCGAGTCGGCCAAGGTGGAAGTTTGGAGCGCGGATTCGCGGCAGTCGGCTGTATAAGCGTTAGGAAGAGAAGAACCAGTTGGGTGGAGCGTAATGAAACTAACAGATATTTTTTGGCCGTTCCGATCGGACATGAATTATATCGAACGCGAGTTGGACAGGGCGATTGACACGAAAGAATCTGTGCTGCAAAAAGCGTCCAGTCATTTGCTCAAAGCGGGGGGGAAGCGAATTCGCCCCGTCTTTGTGCTGCTGGGTGGAAAGTTTGGCACATATGACATCGAGCGGCTTAAGCTTGTGGCTGTGCCGCTTGAACTCATTCATATGGCGACCCTTGTGCATGACGATGTTATCGATGATGCCGAGCTTAGGCGCGGCAAGATGACCGTCAAATCGAAATGGGACAACCGGATTGCGATGTATACCGGCGATTATATTTTGGCTCGTGCGCTGATGATGGTAGCCGAGCTGCCTAATCCGCAGATTCATAAAATATTGTCGCGTGCAATGGTTGATTTGTGCATCGGTGAGATTGAACAAATCCGCGATTTGAATAACTGGGAGCAGAACCTGCGCCATTATTTGCGTCGCATCAAGCGGAAAACCGCTCTGCTTATTGCGATCAGCTGCCAGTTGGGCGCTATTGCGGCAGATGCCCCGGCGTATGTTGTGCGCCAGCTCTATGCCTATGGCTATAATGTGGGTATGGCATTTCAAATTACCGACGATATTCTTGATTTCACAGGCAGCGAGCAAACGCTTGGCAAACCGGCCGGCAGCGACTTGAGGCAGGGCAATATTACGCTTCCTGCGCTGTATGCGTATCATAGAAGTCCGGATGCGGCCCGGTTTCGAACGCTGGCGGAAGAAAATCGGGTAGACGAGATGATTCAAGCGATCCGCCAAGGTGAAGGCATTGATGTGGCACGCAGGCTTGCAAACCGGTATCTGGCGCGTGCGGCGCAGGCGCTTGAGGGATTGCCTGACAATCGGAGCAAGGATGCTCTGTTAAAAATCGCGCGTTTTATTGGAGAACGGCAATTTTAAGGGCAGTTGCAAAGATACCCTAAATTTGTTAAAATTCACGATGTGTGTTAGCACACCGTACATAGGAAAGTAACTACAGAACATGGAGGTTATTATACATGGCGAAACAACGCACTTTCATCATGGCTAAACCGGATGCCGTACAACGCAACTTGATCGGCGAAATCATGCAGCGCTTCGAGCGCAAAGGTTTCCACCTTATCGGTGCGAAATTGATGAATGTACCGCGTGAACTGGCAGAAGAGCACTATGCTGAACATAAAGAGAAGCCTTTTTTCGGTGAGCTTGTTGACTTTATTACTTCAGGTGCCGTATTTGCGATGGTATGGGAAGGCGAGAATGTAATCGCGACCGCACGTAACATGATGGGTAAAACAAATCCGGCAGAAGCCGCTCCGGGAACTATCCGTGGCGACTTCGGTATCAGCATGGGTATGAACATCATCCACGGTTCCGATGCTCCGGAAACGGCTGAGCGCGAAATCGCACTGTGGTTCAAAGAAGACGAGCTGCACGAATATGAAAAAACAATCAACAAGTGGATTTAATTTTTTGATGAACAAAAATATCCACACAGGCAGAAATATATAGTTTCTGCCTTTTTTTCTGTGAAAATCATGAGAAAAGAAGGAAGGGAAAGAGGAAATAAGATCCGGGGAAGAAAAAGGCGTTTGCCTTTTTCACCATTGAAATTCTCTCCTCCTTCTTTCCTCTCTTTTCCTTCGTACCACAAAAGTCAGCCTCTCTCCCATGATTTTCATATCGGGGTTGCGGCTGAGACGCCATGGTGGTTTTCTGTGAAAATCATGAAGAAAGAAGGAGAAGAGGGAGGAAAAAAGATCTAAGGAAGAAAAAGGGCTTCGCCTTTTTCCACATTGAAATCATCCCCTCGTTCTCTTCTCTCTTTTCCTT
>NZ_DFMZ01000101.1:0-18766 GCF_002375825.1 Aneurinibacillus sp. UBA3580 | reverse complement strand
CCTGCTGAACGGCGTGCTGCATGATGCCATTATGAAAGCGGCCGGTAAAGGATTTATCAACCGTCTTGTCGTGGATGAGGCGCACATTGTTATAGATTGGGGCAACTTATTCCGGACCGAGTTCCAGTTTCTGTCGGCCTGGCGTAAACGTCTGCTCCAAGAAAGCCGCGGCCGCCTGAAAACGGTCCTGCTGTCTGCCACGATTACAGACTGGGCAGCAGAAATGCTGCGGGACATGTTTGCCGAGCCGGGCCGCTACATCGAAGTCCGGGGTGACGAACTGCGGAGTGAGCCGACGTATCTGCTTGACACGTCCCGCAATGATGAGGAGCGCTACCAAAAAATCACAGACAACATTCACCTGTTGCCAAAACCGCTCATTCTGTATGTGAGCACCCGAGAGCATGCCCAGGAGTGGTATGACCGTCTTCGGAAAAAAGGCTACCGGTCTGTCGAAAGGTTTACCAGTGATACACAGGGCGAGCTGCGGCGCACGCTCGTCCGGCAGTGGAATGAAGATGAAATTGATATTATGGTCGCAACTTCCGCGTTTGGCATGGGTGTGGACAAAAAAGAAATCCGGACGATTGTTCACTGCTGCATGCCGGAGAGCATCAACCGCTTCTATCAGGAAGTCGGGCGGGCAGGCCGGGATGGACTGGCTTCGTTAAGCCTGTTCAGCTTCGTTCCAGAAGATGAGGAAATCGCCCGTTCTCTCATGAAGTCAGCCGTCATTACGACTGAAAAGCTGGTTGGGCGCTGGGACAGCCTGTTCCAGCAGGCGAGCCGGACGGATGTAGCGGATGAATACTGGGTCCGCATGAATATTCAACCCCGCAATCTCGAAGGAACGCGGTCAGGCAAGCGAAACGAGAATTGGAACGAGTCGCTGTTGCTTTTGCTGTACCGGCATAAATTCATCGATATTCTAAAAGTCGAACAGATGGAAGGGCAGTCGCGCCGCGTTTTGATTAAAGTGCTGGATTATCAAACAATTAACAGTCCGGACCTGTTGTATAACGCCGTCGAGCCGTACCGCGAGAAAGAACGGAATCGGATCAATGAGGAGCTCCGTGAGATGCGTCAGTTGATCGCACAGGCGGACAGCAAGTGCTTCTCGTCTTTTTTCTGCAAGATGTACCATCACGCGCAACCTGTTTGCAGCGGCTGCCCTCACTGTCGGAAAGTACAGAATGATGCTATGTATGTAAAATCCGACATCTTTATTTCCTGCCCGAAAAGCACGGCGCAAGAGCCGCCCGCTGTCTGCGGACCGCTGGCGGACTATATCTGGGGAACAAATGAAGCGCTTCTGTCCGGCACGGAACAGCAGCGGTGTGATCCGGAAGCGGTCGCCCACCTGGTCAACCGACTGATCGAAGCGAATGTGTCTCTCTTTATTGTTCCCGACATGGCCGCAGAGGAGCGGAAGCGAATGATCTGCCGCCTGCCGGGTGAAGAGGCGGACTTCTACTATACGCTTCTGACTTACAGTGAACGGCAGAGTCCTCTTCATTTCCTGCAGGGCCACGCGGCTGTTTTTTATTCGGGAAATCCGGCGCGTGACAGTCGCCTGTACAGATGGGCGCAGGATTATCAGCACCTCCATGCAGACGCGGTCATCATTCACATTGGAGAGCCGGAGTTATTCATTCAGGATGAGGGGCGTACATTGGCCCATCTTGTCAATACAGTGCCGTACCGCATCGACGACTATTTGAGCCAGCAAGACGATGAATTCGAAATAAAACTATTGTGAGTGAGGGAGAGATCATGCCATTTGATGACAGTTTAAAAGGAATGCAAACGCCGGAGCGGCTGTACGCGCTCTGCCGTCTCGTTCATATCTCGCCTTTATCACGGGAGCAATTGGGGCGACAGTTTCAGCCTGCCCACCTAAACAAGAGCGGAGACCAGCTCAAAGAGACGCTTTCGCTCGCGGAGAAAGGAGCCTTGCTTGCGCATGACCCGCAAACCGGCCTGTATCGGTCCCAGCTGGCAGATGAGCATCTGCGGAATTCCGAAGCGTTCCGGACTGAACTGACCCGCCGCATTTTTTCTTCTCCGTCTTCTGTTTTTACCCGGTTTACGTGTTGGTTTCTCAACCGCGGCGCTTCGGTGCTTGGCGAAAAAAGCGATGCGCTAAGCCAGTTGTTCTTCCAGGAAGTAACCCTCCAAAGAAATCAGGAACGCCGGGAATATAATGATACAAACATTACGGCGTGGAAAGCTTGGGCCGCCTATTTCGGACTCGGCTACCTGCACGGAGAGACGCTCGTGCCGAACGCGGCTGGCCGTATCCACGACCTCCTGCGGAACGGAGCCAACCTTCCTGTAAACCGGGCCATTCCGTTTAAAATGTTTATGGAATGGCTGGCGGGCAGAGCGCCTGAATTGGACGGCGGAAGCGCGAACAGACTGTATAACCGTGTATTTGCCGATCAACGACTTTCGTACGCGCTGTCTTCCGGTCTGCGTACTCTTCACGACATTGGCACGCTCCGTCTCTCTTATACAGCAGACGCAGCCGATGTCTGGTATTTGACAACGAATCCAGCGCATGCCGTGAAGGACAGGGTGTCTGAAATTGAAATTTTTGTGGAGGGATAAAAGATGGCACAGCCAATGTACGCGGCGCGCTTAAAAAACATTCTACACTTTGACGCCACATACACCAAACATAAATATTTTCTTTTGACCCATAAGCCGTTTCGCACAATCGAATTGCAGACGCCGCAAATGGCCGAAAGCGTCAGACAGGGGGTCTCGGAAGCAGAATTTCTGAAGAATTATTTGCTCGCGAACCGGGATGCCCATAAATTCATCGCGGTGCTTGGCGATAACGGATCAGGGAAGTCCCACTTCATCCGCTGGCTGAAAGAAATGTATATCCAGCATGTGTCGGAGGAAGAAGAGGCGATCGTCTTCATCGCGCGTGTGCAAAGTACGCTACGCGGCGCACTGGAGCAGATCATACAATCCGATGTTCTCAAGAACCATGAGATGACCGAGAAGCTAAAAGCGCTCATTCAGGCGAATGAACATCTCGGAACGGATAATCTGAAAAACAATATTATTCACCAGTTTGCTATCGCTGTAACCGAGCATGACGGTGAAAGCGGAATTCGAATTAAAAAATCGGAAAAAAGCCGCCTGTATGAATTCCTTGTCAGCAGCGAAACCCAGGATTTGCTGTTGAGAGAAGACGGGCCGATTGAGCGCATCTGCAAAAAGCTTGCGTCCGAAGCGAAAAACGAAGTGATGGTGGATGTAACCCCGCGTTTTGAAGCCGAAGATTTTTATGTCCGGCTCCACAAAGTGAAAGAAATCGAGCGGGCCGGCGCCAGCAAAAAAGCAGTCAAGTTCCTAGAAGATATCGCGGAACCGGCATCCGCGCTTGAGCGAGAAGAAGTGCGCCAGCGCCGCGAAGCGTATGCCGGATACTTGAACCAGTTCCTCGACAAAGTCGTCCAGCAGTGCACGCAGCTGCGCGGAACCGACCTAAAGGACGTGCTGATTACCCTGCGCCAGGAATTAAAAAAGCAGGGGAAAAATCTGACGCTGTTCATTGAAGACATTACCGCTTTTACGGGAATCGACAAGGCGCTTGTGGACGCTTTAATCGCGGAACATGAAGAAGTCGATTTCAATAAAGACATGTGCCGCATCGTCTCGGTTGTCGGAATTACAAACAGCTATTATCAAAACTTCTTTCCCGATAACCTGAAAAACCGACTGACGTACCGCGTTCTGCTTGACAATATGGCAATCGGGACGCCGGAGGATATCGCGGATATGGCGGCCCGCTATATTAACGCCATTTATCTGGAAGAAGAAGAGATTGACCGATGGTACGCAGAGGGAGCGCAGATTGAGAGGCTGCCTGTCGCCGACCGGTACCGGGAGCATGCTTCCTGGGCTTCCTGTGAAACAAAAGAAGGGCTAAATCTTCCCATCTATCCGTTTAACCGCCAGGCACTCGGCAAGCTGTGCAGCATGTATGACATCCGGACGCCGCGGGAATTCCTGCAGAAGATTTTCTCCGCCTTTATGATGCTATTCTTTAAAGACGAAACGCAGTTCCCGCCTCCAATCAGCAAGTTTATCCGCGAAGTGGAACACGTGCCGATGATGCACCCGGCAGACGAAGCGCTGCTGAGACGGCAGGTAGAGACCGAACAATATGAGCGCTATGCTACACTGCTGCGCATCTGGGGCGACTGCACGCTGACCCTGACGGAAAAAGGGGAGCGGCTCTTCATCGGCGGCGTAGAAGAAAAAACGTTTGACGCCTTCCGCCTCCCGCTTCTGCGCGAATTTACCGGACATGTGCGGGATGAAGAACCGGAAGGAGAAGACAGGAACGATCGGAACGAGAAACCGCAACCTCCGGCCCCGGACACAACAGCAAAGTCGAAGCGCACGGAACGGGAACCGAAGAAGCTTCCTCCGCAGCCGCCGACTTCACCAGAACCGACTCCTGTCTACAAACAGCCGTCCGAGTTTGAAAAAGCGCAGAGCGAACTGGAGAAGTGGGCACTCGGCCAGCCGCTCGCAAATGAGCGGTACCGCGACGACCTGTTAAAAGCAATCGCGGACAGCGTTCTCTGGGAGAGCGAAGGGATTCCGGCATCGGTTGTTCATGAGATTCTGTCCAAAAACCGGGTCGGAATCGAAGGGCAGACGGCTGCTTTGAAAGCTATGGTCAGCGCGCTTGTATTTGCGCGCACACCGCAACTGAAAGCAGCGCTAGAGGCACTTGCGGCCTGGCGGATTCTCGGCAAACGAAGCTGGAGTTTTCCGGGTGCCGCTGACTACGCGCCTGCGCTTTTTACGTGGATTGAATCCGAAAAAACGCGGATTATTGAGTACGTACGCAGACCGCTAAGCGTATCGTCGGACGATTGGAGGCCGGCGGATTGGGCATCGGCAGCCGAGTTTTATCTCACGGCTTTCACGGACGGATTTGCCGCAGATACTCCACTGTCCGCAACAGCGCTGTATGAGGCGTTCCTGCGTCATCCGAAAACCGTCCGCACTGAACCGGACCGTTCTAAAGCATGGCAGCATCTGCAGCAGGCGCTTGTCGCAAAGCCAGATCTGGCGATGGAACATACTGAGTCAAGCTTTCTGCGCTTTTTAAATCGCGTACAGGGAGATATCATGAAGGGTGCTCAAAGCTCTGTCTTTACACTGGATGCAGCGGCGGCCATCCAGGCGCTCGAACGATTGCTTAATGCGGATTTCGACATAGACAGCATGCGGCTTCCGGAAAAGCAGTCGAGCCCATATTCTTGGTATCGCTCCAGCAGCCTTCTCTATCTTATAAAAGAGCGGCTCGACAGTGCGATTACGGAAGAAAAGCAGCGGGTGGAAGAAACGTACCGCGCTTTCGTCCGCATCGTCGGCGCCCGCATATCTGAAGTGGATCTTTTTCAGCTGCATAACGAAATGAAAAAGATGGCTTCTTTCCTGCGCGAGCATAAAGAACCGTTTTCCAGCGATCTGCAGAATGGAATTGAAAACAGCCCGACGTTTGCAGCGGATCTGGCAGCTTTTGCCGCACAGGCTGAGCGCCTTCAGAGCGCGAATAGCCGGGCGGAGACGTTGCTAATTTTGTCCGCCAACCCGGTAAAAGCTGTGACCGGGCATCTCGACATTCTGCGCCAGTTCGATCAACTGATGGACCAGATCCAGGACAAATACAGGGCTTATATAGACGATACCAAAAGCGAAGTCGCAGACAGCCCTATCATGGAGGAAGCCCGCACCTGCCTGGAGAACCTTCAGCAAGAACTGCTTCAGCTGAAAGGAGGAGCTTCTTATGCTACTTGACAAAATGGCAACGGCGACCCGCACTGTGCGGAATGCGCATGAAGCGAAACGGAACGCCCAGAAGAAATCAAGACTACAGCAGGCGGCCTCACTAGCCGCCGAGCAACTTCCCGGCCTGATCCGCTCGCTTGCCGGCATCCGCATGCTTGCCGAGAAAGAACCTGCCTGGTTTGCCCGGCCTGCTGTAGAGAGCGCACTGGAAAATACGGCGCAGATTCTGCAAACATGGGGAATCCAACCCTCCAAAGAAAAGCTGGAAAATGTAATCCGTGATCTGCGGACCATCTCGGAAGAGGGACGGCGAAAATGGCAACTGTATGTGACATCCTGTAATTCAGGAGTAATTAATGTACTGGCCATTCTGCAAAAAATCGCTCCTCATGATGCGGAACTTGCTTCGCATATCCAGTCTCTTACCCGCTTTGAACAGAAGTGGCCGGTGACAGATGCTGTGTGGAACCAGTACAAAGCGCAACTGGAAAGCGCCAGACAAAAACTGTCCCACCTGAATACAAACACGACGATTCAGGATTTCCTGATCAAGGTTAGCCGCAATCAAGCTACAATTGAAGATTTGAATAATGACGTGCTGACATGGCTGAAACAGCATCAGATGTCATCTAACCTTATGATTACCATCCGATAAGGAGGACATCATGACCAGAACACCGATCGATGTGGCAGCAGAAGAACTGTTAACGCAACTTGAACAAAAAGAAAACAAGTTGCTGGAATGGGGAATCATCGGCGGAAGCATGGACGCGGAGCGGGAAATTGCCGCTCTGCTTTTTTCGCCTCCCACCAGCCGTTTGCAAGAGCTACTGGAACTGCCTGACCTTAAAGGGGTGGATGCGCGCCTGTTTGTCGAAAACCTTGTGGAACGAAAGCTTTTATTCCGGCTGGCAAACGGCCAGTACCGCAGCCGCTACGCCGAGACGGTCCGGCTTTTATATCTGCTGAAGCAGCGTTTTTCATTTGATGACTGGCTGGACGCTCCGAATCTTGTCAGCAACATCAAACCGATGATCGAATACCGGAAATATCCGCGGCGCGACCAGCTTTTTGCCGACCTAGCCGATAAACTGTCCGCTCTGCCGGGGATACCACAATCCGCGGAAACCGTCCTGCGTGAGCTTCTGGAAGACGGCACCCTGCAATTGGCCCGGTTTCAAGTGAAGGCGCTTCTTCATCTGTTGGGACAGGGGGAGCAGACATTTGACCGGGGAGCGGTCGTCGGAGCCGGGACCGGTTCCGGCAAAACGAAAGCGTTCTATCTCCCGGCCTTTGTGGAGATTATGGCGGTGCTTGAGCGCGACACATCCCCGTGGATGAAAGTGCTCGGGATTTATCCGCGTGTGGAACTGCTCAAAGACCAGTACCGGGAAGCGGTCCGGGAAATTCTCAAGCTTGGCCCGTACGCCAGAAGCAGGGGCATACGATCCGTTACAATCGGCTGTTACTATGGAGATACGCCGCATCACGCCGGGGAAGTGGCGAATGCTTCGTCAAAGCGGAAATGGCGAAAAGTATCGCAGGGATATGTGGCGCCGTTTCTTTCCTGTCCGCACTGCGGTGGAACGCTCGTCTGGAGAGAAGACGACATCCAGCGGGAGGTTGAGCGCCTGACTTGTATTGAAGAAGCGTGCGGAAAGGTGCTGGAACCGGATACAATTATGCTCACGCGCCGCCGCATGCAGCAGACGCCGCCCGATATTTTGTTTACTACAACCGAGATGCTGAACCGGAAGATGACCAATCTGACGGACTGGCCGGTGTTTGGCATCGGGGCGAGTCGGCCGCCGATGTTTCTTCTGCTCGATGAAATCCATATTTATGACGGGGTGAACGGGGCGCATACCGCCTATCTGCTCCGCCGCTGGCGCCACCTGGTGCGGAGAACAAGCCGTGTTCGGTCCGGTATGCAGTTTGTCGGTCTATCAGCTACGCTGTCCAACCCGCGTCCATTCTTTGCTCAGTTGACAGGACTTTCGGAAGATTTTATTGTCTACATCACTCCAGAGGAAGAAGATATGGTAGTGGAAGGAGCGGAATACAACCTTATCGTGCGCGGCGATCCATTCTCCGCCACCGCGCTTTTGTCCACGTCTGTGCAGACCGCCATGCTGATGGGGCGGATGCTGGACCCGCTTGACTCTGATGTGTCACGGGGAGCGGTTGGGTCCAAGCTATTTGGCTTCACCGACAAGCTCGATATTATCAACCGTTGGTATCATATCGAGCTGGACGCGGAGAAGAAGCTGCTTCTAAGCCAGTACCGGGATGTGACGGGTCTGAAGCATCAGCAGCGGGCGACCGGAACCGCTAGGCATCTCGCCGGGCAAATTTGGGCCTTCGCCCAGCAGATCGACCCGCACTGCCTCACCACTCCGCTTGCCCTTGACATTGCGTCGTCCCAGTATAAGGGAGTGGATGAGAAAGCGCGATTTGTCATTGCGACGAGCGCGCTAGAAGTAGGCTATAACGATGTAAGGGTCGGAGCCGTCATCCAGCATAAAGCGCCGCGGAGCCTTGCTTCGTTTCTGCAGCGCAAAGGCCGTGCGGGACGGATGCGCGGTATGCGCCCCTGGACCCTTGTTATTACTTCGGCGTTCGGGCGGGACCGTTTTGCGTATGAATACCCGGAGCTTTTGTTTGCTCCGTTGCTAAACGATATGTGTCTTCCTATGCAGAACCCGTATGTACAGCGTATTCAGGCTGCCTTCGCCCTGATGGATTGGCTGGCTTTAAAGCTTTCCGGGCGGGTCTCTCATGCCGATGTCCGCAACCTGCTAACCATTCAGGGGGCGCGGCATTCAGACCAGCAAACGTATATCTCCCGGCTTCTGTTGCAAGTGCTGCAGGACGAAGAAACGGATTTTACCGACTATCTCGGCCAGGCGCTCGGAATAGCGCCGGAGCAGATCAAACAGATTTTATGGACGCAGCCGCGCCCGCTTTATATGGAACTGTTTCCGACGCTCATCAACAACCTGGAAACCTCATTCAAATATGCGGATGAAGAAGAGCAGCAAACACCGCTCAGCGGATTTGTTCCGCGCGCGTTATTCCAGTCGCTTTCGATGTCGGATCTGGAAATCCAGGTGCCAAACGAACGGACCGAATACCAGCCGCTCGTACAGGCGATAATGGATTTTGCTCCCGGTAATGTATCCAAACGGTACGTAAACGTATACCGTACCCAGGAAGCGCATTGGCTTCCGGTTCCGGATTCCGGTGTGGTAAACCTTGACCAGGCAAATATGCGTGTCCGTCTTCTGCAGCATGTGGAGGAGGATGGCCATAAACTCGCGGTTTGCGAACCGTACGCTTACCTGCTGGAACAAATCCCGAAGATGATTACAGACCGGACGAGCGCTTCGCTTGAATGGCGCGTTATGTTTGAACCGTTTGACAGCGAGTCCGGCAGCGAGATTATACTCCCCCTCCAGTCGGCAGTACGCGGACTATTCCGGCAAATCTCATGTTATACAAGCGATGAAAATCAGTATGTAAAAGTAACCCGCTACGCGCCGGTTTCGCATGTAACAATGAAGTTTACAAATGGAACGGTAACATCTAAAGTTGCATCCTTCCAATATAAAGGCGAACAGGCAGCTATTGGCTTCCAGCGTCTGGTAGACGCCGTCCGCTTTTCACTCGCCGGCATCAAAGCGGATTTTCTGTTCCGGATGAATGAGTGGAACGAGATGGAAAAAGCGTGCAGACCGGAATATTATCTGTATCTCACCCGGCATGATCCGGAGATTTCCGGCCGGTTGAATGTGTTTCAAGTGCAGTGGCTCTCGCAAATCGTGCTCTCATCCATCGTTGCCATCGCGGTCAGCCGTGCTTCTTCTTTATCCGAAGCGGCGTCAGAATTCAGCGGCAATTATGTGCGAATCGCCCGCCGCACACTGGATGTTATCTTTCATTCAACCGTAACGGAAAACACAGATGCAGAACAATCAGAAAGCCCCAAAGTGTATAACGAACTGCTTGGCTTCATCCAGGACGCTGCTCTTATGGAACGCTTCCTCAAACATCTTACAGTTTTTGAATCCGATATGCGCCAAAACCCGGCGTTTGCCCGGTGGATTATGGATACGCTGGTCACGACAGCGGGAGCGGCGATTCAGAAAACGGTCGAAGATATGCTCCCGGATGTGAATACAGACGATCTCGTTCTCGATATTGACGGCACTGACATCTGGCTGTCTGAAAATGAAGCAGGCGGCATCGGCATTATTACCAAGATCGTATCTCTGCTGCGCAGCCGCCCTTCGCAGTTTGAAGAACTGTTCATCAAAAATCTGGAGTACTGCCCGCGCCATCATATTACCTCATCGCTCCGGGCCGTACTGCCGCATACGTTGCAGGGCACGCTTGCGTCTCTTCTATCTGCCATCCGGGAGGAAAGCCGGATTGAACGACAGCAGCAGTTGCTCCAGCAGCTTCAGCGGGAGCTGGACAAGGAAGGCATTGCGCCAGAGCGCGAGTTTATCATTAGCTTCTCTACCCGCATTGTCCGGGGACGGGGCGGACAGGAAGCGGACCTGTTGCGCCATGATCTGCACCGATTCTGGCAAGAAGAAGAAGAGCGTTTGCGTTGCAAAATTGACAGCTACGTATTTGCGGTCGCCTGTTTTAACCGGAAAGGCATACGGGAGAGAATCGAAGACCTGCTGCAGAAAAACGCCGGGGATGGCATCTCAGAAAAGCAGCGTTTCCTTCTGGTCGAGTCGCTGCTGTTTGCCGATTGCGTCGATTCCTGCCCGGAATGCCTGGTACTGTACAGCCCGTTCCAGCGCTTCATGAAGCCATCTCGTCAACTTCTCGAGCATCTGCTGCCGAAGCCGTATGAGATTGTGCGCTGCGGCGAAGACAACTGGCAAGAGCATATCCGTTCCATCCTGTATGCAGGGAAGCGTGTGCGGTTGGTTGCCCACGTGTCACAGAAGCGCGAGGCACAGCAGGCGTTATTTACGCTCTTGCATACACCGGTGCAATATGCGTATGAACTGTATTATCCGTACATCGAAAAAGTGACGCAGAACGGAACGGAATGGCAGTTCGATCTGCGAATCAGGGAGGTGTCGTATGAGTAGCCGCGTCATTCGCTCTCATGGCGGCAGCCAGGCGCTTCAGGATTATCTCGCTTCCATGCTGGCCGCAGAGCTCATTTATCCGAGCCGCGAGATGTATCTAATTTTTCCGTATATGAGTAATTCTCCGCTGTTTGACAACCGGGCGAATCCATATACCGCACTGATCCCGTTTGCAAAAGGGGCCACTATTTATCTCGCCGATGTGCTGGAAGCCCTTGTATCCAAACAATGCGCGGTCCGGATCATCTGTGATCCGAAACGCCCTGAGACGCAACCGCTAATAGCCGCTCTTCGGGGAAAGGCGGAATTTCGCTGTCTTCATGACAACCATGACAAGATGCTCGTGACCGAAAACGTCTATCTGCACGGTTCGATGAATTTCACATATCGGGGAATTTATATAAACCGTGAAAGCATCCGTGTCACAAACGATGCGTCCGAGATTAGCCACGCGCTGCTGGCGGCACGGGCGCGCTGGGAGGAGGCGTTGGAAATATGAGCAGAGAGGAACACATTAAAACGTTTCTGTTTCACCTGCTGGATGTAAGCGGACAAAATCCGTACGGCATTTCACTTATAGACGGCAAACTGTTTACGCAGGATGAGCGAATTGCCCTGATGATGGACCGTCTGCGAGCCGGGTGCACGTCTGTGCTACCTTTCCGCAGACAAGGAAGCATCTACTGGCTCGTCTGCAGCAGGGACCTTCGCACACTGCTGCGCGACTACGCGGAGGTCAGCTGTTTTGTGAGGCCGTTCTGTGACAAGGTGGATCCTCCTATTCGCACGTTTGAAGCATCGATGCCAATCGGCCTACCGGGCGGACTGCTGTTTCCGGACGGATATGGAATACTTAAAGCTTCAGCGGAGCATGAGGATGCGGTCTGGCGTATGATAAAGCTGTGGACACAGCTGGATAAGCGCCGCCCGCTAATCCAGTCGCATGAGACAGAACGAACCGCCTTTTCCCTGCGTTCTGAATTCCAGCAACATTTGGTACTGGAAAACTGGGAAGAGGCGGCCCGTGTGCTCGAGACCATCCGGCAGGGTCATTACGTAAGCGATGAAAACTACCTGTTCCTGAAAATTCGTTTGTGGTCACAAAAAGGGGCATGGGAAAAAATCTGGTACGCCAAAGAATTTGATAGCATCGCCCGCATGGATATGATTCCGCTGCAGGTGCGGCGTGCGCTTTTGGCGGCCTTTTATCATGAGGTGCTGGCTGAACATGAAGAAAGCGGGGATTTTGCAGCTGCCTGCAACAGCTACGAACAGCACCGCTTCCGCCTCGCTCCGCTGCTGCACACATCGCTCGGCCTGAATGAAGAGATATACGTCCGCATTTTCGCCTATGAATCTTTCTTCCTGGGTGACTGGAGTCGGCTTGAATATCTTTCTGCCGCCGCGTCCGGCGAGACGGAACATCTCCTTGCCTATCTTCTTGAGCAGAAGCCGGAAAGCACAGGGAAGCCCCCAGAGCCTTCACCGGGAGAAAAAGATGAAGAACGTGCACTGTCGTTGCTGCGGGATAAAAAGTATGATGATGTCTACGCTGTCCTGCTGCAATGCCCGGCCACCGTGCAATCAGTCGATATGCTCTGCAGACTGGCGGCCACCACAGAAGCGCCTGATGTGTACTGCAGCGCTTATACGTACTGGAATGCTCTCTCGCCGGACGAGCAGGCGCATCTGGAAAATGCAGCCGAATCTCAGGCAGCCGTCAAGCTTGTTCTTTTATGGACCCGCGCGCAAACGCCCGCCAAAGCGGCGCGTACAGTTGAGCGGGAGTCATGGCATCACTGGTTTTCCTTTCTTCTGGATAATGAAATGCCGGCGAATGAAATAGAGGAACGTCTGCAATACATTGATGACTATAACCGTGCCTGTACATGGTCCATATCTGTTTTGAATGAATTAAGCGAATGGCTGGCAGCGATTGCACTGGAAGAACTGGCGCCGCAAAAGCGCGCTGTGCTCGAGATGGCGCTTCCGTTCTTTATTTCGGATTTTCTGCTGGTCGAAGGATTTCCTAAGCCACAGGCGATGAATGTGTATCACTACACGACCGAACTAATGCTTGTATACGGCCGCAGAAATGCTGCCCATACGGCGCTTGTGCTCAAACTGATGGAAGGGCTTCTCTATATAGACCCGGCGTGCGCGCCGATACTGTGGAAGCGGATGAAAGACTGGTTCTCATCCGGCCCGGTCAAGACGCTTCTCTCCCAGGCATTGGCCGCGCTTGAGTTGTTTGAAGAATACGGCCTGCTGCATGATGAACTACGGGAGATGTGGGAGCACTGGACAGCTTCTCTAGGGGAAGGCATCAAAACAGTGCCGCTGTCTGATCTGGAAGCCTGGCGAGAAATTGGGCGCATTATCAGTGCCGAGGCGCATCTGCTGCAGCAGATGGACCGCTATTTCGACTCTATGGCCATGGCACCGGAAGACGACAGCATCGCCCGGCTTCCGGCGATGCAGATTGCCATTTTTACACTTCGGGAACAAACGGCCCAGCGTGCGGTCATGCGCCTGCGTGAACGAAATCCCGGGCTCACCTTCCAGATCTGCACAGATGACACGTTAACCGACCGGGCCAAGGCGTACGCCCGCCATGCCGATGCGGCAGTGCTTGTGACATCTTGCATGTCTCATGCGCTGTTCTACGGCATCTCCCCGTATTTGAAGCGGAATCCGGTCTACCCGAAAAGTTCCGGCACGTCCGGAATCATTGCTGCTCTAGAGGAATATTTTCAGAAAGAAGCATTTTCCTAATTTTACAGGAGGGAGATTATGCTTACCTGGTATAGATACAAAAACGCAAGACCAGACGACAGTGTCATTCAGCAGCAAGTAATCGGCAACCGCCCTTATGTATACATTACAGCAACAAAAGCCCTCTCTAAGCGGGGATGAGAAGCTGATTGATCTGTTTCGGAAAGATGTCTGCTCATGGACAAGAGTGCTGACCCAGATGGCTGCGGAAGGAGTAGATACCGGCCGGCATCCGCTGCCGGCTCTCCATTTTCTTTCAACAGCGTGCAGGCCTGCGCCGCTTGTGATCATGGAAGGATTCACCTGCTTTACAGAGCTTCAGAAGCGGTTTATTGAAGTCTGCATAAGCAGGATATCGACACCTACTTTATTACTCCGTATAAAGGTTTTTTTGAGAAAATAACTGTTTTGTCTATGTTATTTCAATTAAATATTTAAGGTAAAAATACATGAGATATATGTCCTGAAAAATACAATTTATTCTTATATCTCCAATATTTATATGATAAAATTTTACTATATTTATGTGGATGGGTGATTATATGACGGATTTTTCAGCTATTCCCTCAATGTTAGGCTATCTATATCAAATAAGATATGCACTTTTTCTCCTATTAAGGGCAGAACTTGAATATTGCTTATCAATTGAGTGGCTAGATGATATCTCACTTCAAGAAAATGGAGAAATTAAGGAACTTATTCAAACAAAGCATGTATCAAGTGATTCCATCCCCAATACAAGTAAAGATTTTTGGAAAACGATAAGAGTATGGAGTGAAGCTATTTTAAACAATGAATTAAATCTAAATGAGTCTTTGTTTACATTAATTACAACAGCCACTGCAAGAGAGGAGGATTCGTTAGCGAGATTTCTTTACCCAAAGAAAACTGAGTTGAGAAATGAAGAAGAAGCTTTAAAAGCTATGACACTTATAGCAATAGAGGGGATAAATAAAGAACACAAAAGCAATAAAAAGGCATATGAAGCTTTTTTGAAGTTAGACGAGAAACAAAAAAGATTCTTGGTTAAACGGATTAATGTCATAGATGGTTCCTCTAACATATTAGATACGAAAGAAGAAATAAAAAAAATTCTGTGTTTTTCTACCAGAGAAAAATTTGTGAACGAGGTTTTTGAGAGGTTAGAAGGTTGGTGGATTAATCGATCAATAAGCCATTTTACCTTAAATGAGAACACTCCGATTACTAAATCGGAATTGTTAAGTCAATTACATGATATAAGCGAACAGTATTATGAAGATAACTTGCCAATATATGATTTTGAGTTTGAACTACCAGATGAAAAAGCAGTAGAGGAGGACACGCGCTTATTTGTAGAGCAACTAAGGTTAATTATGCTTAGACCGAAAAGAATTCAAAAAGCTATTAGTGATTACTATATAGCGTATGAACAACGTTCTAAATGGGTTAGAAATGATTTGCTTATTGATAATGAATTAATAAAGTATGAGTCTCTATTAAAAGATGAATGGGAAAGAAAGTTTGAATCTATGCTTGAAGAACTCGAAGAGGAAGAAGAGAGAGAGTACCAGAAAAAAGGAAGAGAACTATACAATTTACTACAAGATGTTCAACTTTATATAAGAAAAAGATGCACAGAACAAACAATTGTAAGAGGAAGTTATCATATATTAGCCAATCAACTAGACGTGGGTTGGCATGCTAATTTCAAAGAAAGATTAAGACATCTAGTTAAAGATACTTTGGAGGTAAAAAGTTGATATATGAATCTAAACCTTTGGAAGTGGAAAATCTTTTAAATCCTTCTTTTTGTGGAATTCTTATTCGAAAAGCCGCTTTTGAATATAAGAAATATGCAAAAGCACCTTTACCCTATGCTTTAATATATTTGATTTTACCTCTTGCACTACATAGCCTTACCAGAAAATCTATTCTAAAAAGTGAACGAAAAAAACTTCATACCTGGCTTCAGGAAAATCCGGAAGTAAAAATTCAATTCGCAGAACGGGTAAGGAATATAGTCCCAATCGTTAATGAAACACTTGTTTTTTTATTTAGTGTAAAAGCCGCAGAGTTTGACCAAGATGGAAATCTTAATGTAGTAAAGCATGAGAGGAAGGGGAATTTAAAAGTTGATTTTGATTTAGAAGTCTATGAGTGTGCTATTGCTGCAGGAATTATAGGTCGTTGGTTTGCAAAAACTAATTCGATAACTACAATATATGCAATGTTTGGAGTGAAACCTTGATGCAAATTAAAAACATTGTTTTATATAGCAAGAATAAAGAACAAAGAATAATTAATTTTGAAACTGGAAAAGTTAATATAATTACCGGTGCATCAGGAACAGGTAAAACAGCAATAATAGACATTATAGAATATTGTCTAGGGAGTAGTGAATGCCGTGTTGCAGATGGAATAATAAGGGAAACTGTAGAATGGTTTGGATTAAGACTCCAATTTGATGACAGTCAAATATTTATAGCTAGGGAAAATCCACCTTTAAATCAAAAAACGACCAACAGAGCTTTTATTAAAAAGGGGGACTTTGTTGAGATTCCTAAACTGATTAAGGAGCCAAACACAATAATTGATTCAATAATAATTGATTTAACAAGCAAAATGGGTATAAGCCCTAACTTAAACATACCACCCATTAATCAGACGAGAAATCCCATTGAAGCTAAGTTAAAACAATCTTTGTACTACTGTTTTCAAGCTCAAGACGAGATAGCATCAAAAAACAATTTATTCCATCATCAATCTGATACATTTATCAAACAAAGCATAATTGATACTTTACCTTATTTTTTAGGAGCAGTACAAGAAAATAGGTTAGAACTTGAATACAAATTAAGAAGATTGAAAAGAGAGCACAAAAAAGTATTAAAACAGTTAAAAGAAATAGAACTAATTCAAGGAGAAGGCGTTTCAAAAGCAATTGGGCTATTGGCAGAAGCACAAGAAGTCGGATTGATTAAAGGAGAAATAAATTACGCATCCAATATAGACAACATAACCTATATAAAGCAACTGTTTGAGAGAATAAAAGATTTAGATGTGGAAAATATAAATATTGATAATTCTCAAATCAATGAATTACGATTTGAGTTGCGCAAACTTCAAGAGGAATACTATAGGAAAAGGGAACAGTTAAAAGCAGCTAAAACTTTTGATAGCAGAGCCCAAGGCTTTAGGAGAGAATTAGAACAGCAACACTCTCGTTTAGAGACTATTAATCTTTATAATTTTGGAGAGGGGACAGTAAATAAATGTCCAATATGCTCACAAGAATTAAAGACTAATGTATCTTTAGTTGAAAGAGTAAAAAACAATTTAAATAAAGTAAGGATTAATCTTGAAACTACAAACAAAGAAAGAACTAGGTTGGAAAAATATGTTGAAAAATTAGAAGAAGATATTGAAAATATCCAAAATAAGATTAACATTAAAAGTCAGCAAATTAAAAGCTTGTTGAAAGAGAAAAGAGAAGTTCAGCATGTAAGAGATTTACAAATTCGCGGAAGTAGGGTGTTGGGAAGAATAAGCTTCTGGTTAGAAAGTTTTGAAGAAGATGATGATATTTTAGAATTACAAAGGAAAACAGATGAACTAGAAGAAGAAATAAAAAATCTTGAAAATGAGCTTGATTATGATCTTAAGGAAGAAAGAATAGCCTCCATTTTAAACCGAATTGGCTATACAATGACGGAGCTATCAAACAAGCTAATACTAGAGCATGGTGGAAATCCAATTAGACTTGATTATAAAAACACAACTATTATTGTTGATAAATCTGATAGATCAATTCCCTTAAATAAAATGGGTAGTGGAGAAAATTGGGTGTCATATCATATTATAGCTCACCTGGCACTGCATAAATATTTCATAGAGAACCAGAGACCTGTTCCTAGATTTTTGGTTTTGGATCAACCTACTCAAGTATATTATCCAAAGGATAAAGATGAAGAATTGGAAGGGGATATAGAAAGCTTAGAGGATGAGGATCGTATAGCGGTAAATAATATGTTTAATTTAATATTTGATGTAGCAACTGAATTAAAAGGAGGCTTTCAAGTTATTATTATAGATCATGCAGATTTAAAAGATGTAACCTTTCAAGAAGCTGTAATTGAAAGATGGCGTGGAGGAAAAGCTTTGATACCGAAACACTGGAAAGAAAAAGAGAATGACAGTAAATAACGAATTGAAATGTATTAATAAATACATAGCATACATCATTCCGATCGAGGTAGTCAGTATGCTTCAAAAGAATATCAGGCACGCCTTATGCGATACGGCATGCGTTGCAGCACGAAATGTCCAGACTGTAAGCGCGAAATTCCACATATTTTAAGTGATACACATACGAAAAGTCCATTTCGGTGCTTGTGTGGGAGAAATATGATCATTCTTCCTCAATACGGAGAGTTTTACAGGGTTAAAAATTAATCATACAGATTTATACGATTCCTCATTTCAGGTATTTAAGTCCATCGAGCGCCATCTCCGAAACACTGTATTCAAAGCACATCGAAATTGCATTCAATATTTCGATAAAGATGTACAAAACCATGAAGAGATTTGCGCACATGCATTAACCTACGTTTTATGGAAACAACAGCTAAATAACTACTGGGAAGTTGTTAAAGGAAGGAGGTTTGGTCGTTGGAACCATGGGGGAGTAGATTTTTATTCAAGACAGGATTTTAATTACTTACTCAACTTTCGCACATCAATAATGTAAAAGCGACGAATCAACGCTATGTCGTAGATGGGCAACTCTTGTCATTGAAGCAGTTATACCGATGTGCACAACTGACAGGACAGAAAAACGGCGTCCTTCGATCCATTCACACGGTGATGGCCAACGAACGGTGTGCCGGTCAAAGTCATCTTTGTTCAAAACCGGAATAAGAAAAGCGAATGGCTCGCTATCTTGAGTACAGACTGTACACTTTCTGACCAAGAAATCGTTCGAATATACGGGATGCGCTGGGATATTGAGGTACTCTTTAAGACGACCAAATCACTGTTACGACTTCAAAAAAGAGTTCCAAGGACGTTCG
>NZ_DFMZ01000090.1:37374-61232 GCF_002375825.1 Aneurinibacillus sp. UBA3580 | reverse complement strand
AAGAGCGTCCCGCAAAAAAACACGGCAACATTCCGTTGTAATAAATGGACGAAACAATACAAACAAAAACCGGGGAGGTTCCCCGGTTTTTTATATGGCTATCTCAACAGCTTGAATGCCGCATGGACGAACATTTTCACGCCTTTTTCCAGCGCATCCTCGTCAATTGTAAAACGAGGGTGATGGTGCGGATACGTAATGCCTTTCGCAGGATTACCTGCTCCTACGTAAAAGAATGTACCGGGTGCTTTCTGCTGGAAAGCGGAGAAGTCCTCACCACCCATATTGGGACGTAGCATCTCCAACGCTTCCTCGCCGAATACTTCAAGTACGGTCTCGCGAATTTTCTCCGTAACTTCTGCATCATTAATTACAGGGCGATAGCCGAACTCGTATTTGAATGTGTAAGTGGCGCCATGAGCGTCTGTAATCCCTTTTACTACCCGTTCCATTAGTGCGGGCACCGACTCACGCAGCGTGGCATCGAAACTGCGTACGGTTCCGCAAATTTCAACCGAGCCCGGAATGACATTGTGGGTCGTGCCTCCAATAAATTGGGTTACCGAGATAACGAGGTTATCGAGCGGATCGGTATTGCGCGAGACAATATGTTGCAGGTTGGTGACAACCTGTGCAGCGACGGCAATGCTGTCGATCGTCTGATGCGGAAGCGCCGCATGACCTCCCCTGCCCTGCACCGTGATCCAGAACGTATCCGGTGCCGCCATCATCGGGCCGAAAGTCACTCCGATTTTTCCGATTTCAAGCGGGGACCAGAGGTGGGTTCCGATGACATAGTCCACCCCTTCCATCACGCCCGCCTGCACCATTTCTTCAGCGCCGCCTGGAGCAATCTCTTCTGCATGCTGGAACAAAAAGCGAACCTCTCCCTGTAGCTGGTCTTTAAGAGCAGTAAGCACTTTGGCGCATCCGAGTAGCATGGCGGTATGGCCGTCGTGACCACAAGCATGCATGACACCGGGGTTTTTGGAAGCGAATTCAAAATCGTTTTCTTCTTGAATCGGAAGGGCATCCATATCGGCCCGAATCGCGAGTGTTTTGCCCGGCTGTTTGCCGACAAGACGGGCCATGACGCTGTTTTTTGTCGGGCGGGAAAGTTCGAGTCCGCCGAATGAAGACAGCGTATCGTATACGAATTGTGCGGTTTTTTCCTCGTAGAAAGACAATTCCGGATGTTCGTGAAGATAACGTCTCCAAAGGATTACTTCCTCGGCAATGTCGCGAATCAAAGCATCTGCCGTATGCGTTGTCATCATGGACTCCCCCTTGCTTTTTTAATGCATCGTTACGTTTATATAGCAGTTACGTCTTATGATGTATAGTGGTATTTATAGAGTAGCATAGATACCACGGAAGCATATAGAGTAAGCTTGCTGTGAATTGGCAGCCGTTGTTGAATTTTCCCCTGGATTGATAAACAATAGAAAAAGACGATATCACAAGAATAGGTGGGAATACATAGATGGTACAAGAGAACCGGATTGTCAGCGAATTCATGGAACTTGTGCAGGTGGATAGCGAGACGAAGCATGAGAGAGCCATCTGCGATACACTAAAAGAAAAGTTTTCCGCGTTGGGATTGGAAGTGGTGGAAGACGATGCGCATGAGAAAACGGAGCATGAAGCCGGTAATCTGGTAGCAACGCTTAAAGGTTCGGTGGATGGTTGTCCGACTATTTATTTTACATGTCATATGGATACGGTCGTTCCCGGGAAAGGAATTAAGCCGAGCATAAAGAACGGCTATATTGTTTCCGATGGTACGACGATTCTTGGAAGCGATGACAAAGCAGGTATTGCTGCGATGCTTGAGGCGGTACGTGTACTTAAAGAACGGGAAATTCCACACGGTACGATTCAATTCTTGATTACTGTCGGCGAAGAGTCGGGCCTTCAGGGGGCAAAAGTGTTCGATCCTGCATTGCTCCATGCCAAATATGGATTCGCATTGGACAGCAACGGCAAAGTCGGAGACATTATCGTAGCCGCTCCCTATCAAGCCAAAATTACTGCAACCATTCGTGGCCGTTCCGCCCACGCGGGAGTGAATCCAGAAGCCGGTATCAGCGCCATTCAAGTCGCCAGTAAAGCGGTCGCCCGCATGCCGCTCGGTCGCATTGACGCAGAAACGACCGCCAATATCGGCAGTTTCCAGGGAAGCGGTCCGACAAATATCGTTTGCGAACAGGTACAAATTACAGCGGAAGCGCGCAGTCTCGTCGAAGAGAAGCTAAACGCGCAGACAGAGAAAATGAAGCGTGCATTCGAGGAGGCGGCGCAGGAGTTCGGGGCGACAGCCGACGTAGACATCACGCTCGTCTATCCCGGCTTTAAATTTTCCGAAGAAGATGTAGTTGTCAAGAAAGCGATCGAAGGCGTAAAAGCGGTGGGACGCGAACCTCGTCTGCTTGCAAGCGGTGGCGGGAGCGACGCCAACATTTTGTCCGGCCATGGTATTCCGACGGCTAATCTTGCCATCGGTTATGAAGACATCCATACGACCGGCGAGAAAATTTCAGTCGAGGAGCTGGTAAAGAGCGCGGAGCTTGTCGTAGCCCTCTGCGAACAGGCAGCGAAATAGCTGAAAAAGATGGAGTCCCGAAGCGGGCTTCATCTTTTTTTGTCCTGCCTTTTCCCTCTTTTGCATATTCTTGTTGTAGAAAAGGAGGGAGCGAGATGATTGTATGGTCATACGGAACAGTGATGCGTATCATACGGGAGGAAGAGACGCTTCAAGAAGTGGAAGTACGAGTAGGAGAGAAAGATTTGTCCGCTGCTTTAAATTATCCGCAGTTGACCGGGCGTATCGAGCCGGGAGAGAAGGTTATCATGAATACGACTGCGGTTGAACTTGGACTCGGCAGCGGAGGAAAGCACTTTGTATCAGCTCGAATCGGGGCAGACGGACAGCCGATTATAGACGCGGAGGCGGCGCAATGCGGTCATATTATAAAACTGAGGTATACTCCATTTCAGCATGCTGTACAGACGGCGGAAGAAGGAAAGATCATAGCTGAGTCCCTTGATACGGCAGAAAAGGCGCTGAAGCAGACGCCGGTCATTATCGGCGAAACACACAGCATGCTGCCTGCTTTCGTTCTCTCCATCCGGTATTTATCACAACGGGAAGGAGAAGGAAAGATGCCGCGCATCTGCTATATTATGAGCGAGGGAGGCGCACTGCCACTGGCGCTTAGTGATCATATACGACACTTGCAATCGCTCGGACTTCTGGTGGGTACAATTACATATGGCCACACATTCGGGGGACAGACAGAATGCGTCAACCTTTATACAGCATTGTTGGCTGCACGTTTTGTATGGGAAGCGGATATGATTGTGATTATGCCTGGACCAGGTATTGTGGGAACAGGTACAGCGCTTGGCTTTAGTGGAATGGAACAAGTCGCAATAATCGAAACCGTGCACAAACTGGGAGGGATACCAATCCTGATTCCCAGAGTAAGCAGGGCCGATTCCAGAGAGCGTCACGCAGGCATAAGCCACCATACAGCTACCGTGCTGCGATTCGTCCGCAATACGCCGCTTTTATTGAATCTGGAGCAAAATCCTGAATTGATTGCGCAAATAGGAGAGCAGTCCAGACATCATACCCTTATTCTGCATGACCCGTTGAACAGGGAAGAATGGCAGGCAATTGAGGCTTCCTATCCGGGTTCGCTTACGACAATGGGGCGGACTGCCGAAGAAGATCCGGCATTCTTTGTCCATACGTATTATGCGGCCCGGCTGGCTCAGAGCCAGTACGAAAAGCGGGAAGCAGTACGGAAAATGGATTTGTTTGCCTGAATATGCTTCAATAGAGAGGAACACTATGTCGGAAAGGATGAACAGGAACTCTATGATTGAAAAAACAATCGCAAGCAAGTCGATATACGACGGGAAAATTATCAAAGTAAAAGTAGATGACGTAGAGTTGCCCAACGGTAAAACGGCGAAACGGGAAATCGTGACCCATCCGGGCGCGGTCGCGGTCATGGCGATTACAGAAGATGATCGAATGATTATGGTGCGGCAGTTCCGCAAGCCGCTGGAGCGGATGCTGGTAGAGATTCCGGCCGGAAAACTGGAGCCGGGTGAAGAGCCGGAAGTATGTGCAGGACGTGAACTTCAGGAAGAAACCGGTTATACATACACCTCCCTGCATCATCAGGCATCTTTCTATACGTCACCGGGCTTTGCCGATGAAATTGTGCATCTTTACCGGGCAGAAGGAGTGGTACCCGGTAAAGCGCGGCCGGATGAAGATGAGTTTGTGGAGCTTTTGCATGTGACAAAGGAAGAAGCGCGTGATCTGATTGCTAGTGGCGACATTCGCGATGCGAAAACGATTCTGGCTGTGTACGCGTGGGAACTAGAGGCGAAATGACGGCCTACATGAATGAATGTTTTGCCGATCTGCATATTCATATTGGGCGGACAATGTATAATCGTCCGGTAAAAATTACGGCATCCCGTACGCTTACTCTGACAAGCATCGTTGAAGAAGCGGTAAAGCGTAAAGGCATGCACATGGTCGGTATTATCGACTGCCATTCGCCCGAGGTGCAGGAAGAGATTGACGGACACCTGCAGACGGGACGGATGGAGGAACTTCCCGGTGGCGGCTACCGCTATGCCGCACCGGAAGGAGAAGTGACGCTCATTGCCGGCGTTGAAGTAGAGCTTAAGGTAGGGCACGGACTGGCGCACTTCCTTGTCTATCTGCCGGACCGGACCGCGTTTGCCTCCTTTCGCGATTGGTATCAGACAAAAGTTAAAAACATTCACCTCAGCACCCAGCGTATGTATACGGACATAGATACGCTTATTTCAAAGGCAGACAGGCTGGGCGGTATCGTGATACCCGCTCACGCGTTTACGCCTCATAAAAGTGTCTATGGCGCATGTGTGGATAGCTTGTCTTCCGTGATTGCGGTGGAGCGATTTGCGGGGCTTGAATTGGGACTAAGTTCGGATTCAAACTTGGCCGATGGCATCGCAGAGCTTGGTCCTCTTACCTTTGTCACGAATTCGGATGCTCATTCCACCGCCAAAATTGCGCGGGAATACCAGAATCTCTATGTAAAACGCGCTGATTTTACGGAACTGTGCTTAGCGCTAGGACGTAAGGAAGGTCGCCATATACGAGAGAATTACGGTTTACACCCGCAGTTAGGCAAGTATTATCGAACACGCTGTACCAATTGCGAGGAACTGGTGGCGCAGACGGATACATCTCGCTGCCCGCATTGTGGCAAAGAAGGGAAAAAAGTTATCACGCGCGGCGTATACGAACGATTCCAGGAAATTTCAACACAGTCGCCTGCTACGCATCCGGCACATCGCCCGCCGTACCGATACCATATTCCTCTTGAGTTCGTGCCGGGGCTTGGCGCGGGCCGGATGAAAAAATTGCTGGCTGAATTCGGGACCGAGATGAACATTTTACACCATACTTCGGTAGAGAAGCTCGCAGATGTGGTCGGTGCCGCCGTTGCAGAAGCGATTGACCGCAGCCGACGCGGCGATGTATCGTTTCTTGAAGGTGGAGCCGGCATCTACGGAAAGATTTCGCTCGAGTAATACGTCCCCCCTGTCCTACATATATATCGTGATAAGAGAAGGACAGGGGGGATTCCCATTGGTAAGGAGTAAACTTGGACAAACATTGCAGCAGAATGTACGGGAGAATTCGTCGCTCTACTTGTTTATCATTGTGCTGTTCATCATGGGAGTGGGGTTCGGCGCGGTTGTCGTCAACTCGCTTGGCCTGACGCAGAAGCAGGAACTGTTCATGTATGTCAGCCAGTTTTTTCACGAACTGAAAAACGACAATATTACCGACCCGCTGCGCAGCTTTCAAAGCTCGCTCGGTCATTATTTAAAATATGTAGGTTTCATGTGGATTCTTGGACTGTCCATTATCGGACTTCCGCTGATTCTTGTGATGGTATTTCTAAAAGGAGTTGTCGTCGGATTCACGGTCGGCTTTCTCGTCAACCAGCTGCAGTGGAAAGGTCTGTACTTTGCCGTGGTGTCCGTGCTTCCGCAAAATCTGCTGGTTATTCCTGCGGTTATCATCGTAGCAACTGCCGGCGTCTCATTCTCCTTGCATCTTGTGCAGTCCCGGTTTTTGAAGCGCGGTGGGGCACTATATCCGCGTTTTCTCGTTTACAGTGCGTTAATTTTAATCATGGGAGGCGTCATGACGGCGGCTGCGGCCTTTGAAGCATTTATTTCTCCCGCATTGATGAAGCATGCCAGCATGACACTTTTAAAATTTATAATAATTATTATTTAATAAGAATTATATTTGACTCCCTATTCCGGCTCCACTATAATGAGGATGTAGGAAGCTGCTCGGGGAGGTCTTTTTATGAGGGAAGAAAGAATTGATAAGATCAGACAGCAACTGCATGCGCACAGTTATAAGCTGACTCCGCAACGCGAAGCCACGTTGCGTGTTCTGTTGGAGAACGAAGAAGACCACTTATCCGCCGAAGATGTCTATTTGCTCGTCAAAGAGAAGGCTCCTGAGATCGGTCTGGCTACCGTATATCGTACGCTCGAATTAATGAGTGATTTGCATATTCTGCAGAAGATTAACTTTGGTGATGGGGTAGCTCGATACGAATTCCGCAGCGAAGACGCCGAGCATCACCATCATCACTTGATTTGCGTTATGTGCGGTGCGGTGGATGAGATTCACGAAGACCTTCTTGGAGAGGTAGAGCAGGCGGTAAGCGATAAATTTAAATTTCATATTCTCGATCATCGCTTATCTTTTCATGGCGTTTGTCACCGCTGCATTGATAAAGTGGATGCAAGTGAAATTGCCAACGTGAAAAGCAATATTCCAGGCTAAGAAGCAGGGGCTCATGAGAGAGCCGCTGCTTTTTATATTTTTTTTAAATCCCGTGGTAAAACATAAGAATAGTAAGAGAAAGGCCATGGTGGCTTTATTGTGTTTTGCCTGCTTTCTTATTGTTTTGCTTTTTTCGCTGTTTGCCCCTCATCCGGTACTGCCGTAGCCGGATCATACGGTTTGTCCGTCGGTCCCAGCCCAACATACTTGTCGTATGCGTCATAAATGGCGCGGGCGATGCGACCGGCCGATGGTCCGCCGTATCCGCCTTCCGGAACGACAACGGCTACCGCCAGCTTCGGATTTTCGAGCGGCGCAAACGAGATGAATACCCCATTGTTGATTTCTTTGTATTTATGCCAATTGACCCCTTTTTCAAAATCAAGGGAATCCGGCACATAAATATCCTGCTGAGATGTGCCTGTTTTTGCTGCTACACGGTACGGGAATCCGGCGAATACGCCTGCCGCCGTTCCGCCCTGCTGGGTAACCATGCCCATTCCCTCATGCACGATACGCCAGTAGCTGTCCGGTTCATGTAGCTGGCTTAACACTTCTGATTTAAAAGACTTAATAACTTTACCGTTATTATCCGTGATACGGTCAACCAATTGCGGCCGCATGCGCGTTCCTTTGTTGGCCAGCGTTGCCGCATATTGTGCAAGCTGCATTGTCGTGTATCGTCCCTGCTGGCCGAAAGAAGCCTGTACCATGGCTGCCAGCGGGCCATAGCGTTCATTCATAACCAGGAAGTCTTCGCCGCCTGCCGATTCGCCCGGAAGGTCCACTCCGGTTTTTACTCCAAGGCCGAACGCATGGTAGTACTTCTGGTATACGCTTACTGAATTCTTCTTGTATTTCTGGCTTAGCAGCTTTCCGATGTTTGCCATATACGTATTGGACGATTTTTGAATGGCCGTTTGCGGCGTCAGCATACCGTAGTTATGTCCGTTGTCATTGCGGACGACATCCCCGGCGCCGCCGTAACGGTATGCACCGGGATCGGGCCAGTAGAAGGGGGCTATTCCTTCCGACAGACCCATTAATACAGTCGCAGGCTTGACAACGGAACCGGCCGGAACAACGGATGCAGGATGTTTGTAGTTCTCCATCTCCGCATCTTTGCCGGTTTTTGGCCGCACGTCATGCGGTGCACTGCGGATGGTACCGTTTGTAAACGAATATTTATTTTGTTCGTACGTTTCTTTGTCAGGACCGGATGTCCAGATATTCGGGTCATATTCGGGATAGCTGACCATAGCTACAATCTTTCCGGTTTTCACTTCCATCGCTACGGCGTATGCATTTTTTGCATAGTAGGCGTTACGGCCGGTGGCGCGCAGCTTCGGCAGGAAGTTCTTAATAAAATCGCGTGTCTCAAGTTGTACCCGCTGGTCAATCGTCAAGTACAGGTTACTTCCCCGCTTAGGCGGCACTTCTTTAATTTGCTGAAGAATGGTTTGATCCGCCGCTACCTGATACATACGGTAGCCGTTTTCTCCGCGCAAATCTTCCTCATAACTCCGCTCGATGCCTTCGTAACCGACCATCTGGTTTGGCAGATAGATGTCTTTATTCTTTCGATAGTACTCGATTCCTTGATTATCTGCTACGTTAAACGGTCGTACATAACCGATGGCCTGCACCGCCACCTGTTTTTTGTCGTATTCCCGAATGGGCTTGGTTACGACGGATACGCCGTCAAGTTCATTACGGTGCTCTGCCAGGTAGGCGATTTCTTTCTGGGATAAATCGTACTTCAAGTCTTTTTCGAGAAATTTCAATGTCATGCGTGCCGTTTTTTCGACTTTGCCGTTTTTGTATTCGTAGCCGACATCCATTTTTTTCAGCAAATCTTCCTTGGTAGTGCCGGACAGAATTTTTTCCAGTTTGGTGACAAGGCTTATGTAGTAGTCTTTGTCCATATAGTCTTTTTCCTGAAAAACGGCAGTAAAAGAGCCGCGGCTATGCACAATAAGATTACCGTTTTTATCGTAGATATTACCGCGCAGGGCCGGGATCGGAACTTTCTTGTCAGATTTAGCGGTCGCTTTCTGCTCGTATTCTTCGCCATCTATAATCTGTACGTACGATAGGCGGAAAATAATGGCGGCGAACACGAGAAATACAAGTAAGAGCAGCAAATTTAGACGATTGAATACTTGCCTGGTTCGGCTGTTTTCTTTTTCTTCGTGAGTGTACATCGGTTGACCACACCTTGCCGTGAGTTTAATCCAAAAATAGATTGTATCATGTGAAACACAAATTGAAAATGAACAAAAGGTATAAAATTTTCATAGAAGGAATAGGCTTGAAGAGAGGCATACCGGAATTAAGAAAGGAGAAAAAATATGTTTATTCCATACAACCGTGTTATGGACGCTATCAGGCTGCTTGCCATTTTCATTTTTTGCACGTTTGTGTTTTATACGGTGATTACATATGTGAGCGATGCGATAAAACCGGCTGAGCCGTACAAAGAACCCCAGGGTAAAGCCATGAAAGTAATGAAGCATACATCCACATTCGAAGGTACGTACGAAGAAATGAAACAGCGCCTCTTTGATTTCTACTGGTATGGGGAATAATTTTTTGTCTATGAGCAGGAAACGAGAGAACATTGTGGAATAAAGTAATTAAAGAATAGGTATGGATAACATTTATAGAGAAGATTGGATGTTGAGGAGATTAAGAGATGAAAGAGTTAATTACCCAATTTATCCATTATTTAACAGTGGAAAGAGGGTTAGCGAAGAATACGCTGGAGTCGTACCAGCGGGACCTTCATGCATACTGCGCCTACTTAAGCCGTGAGGGTATTACGGATTTAAATGGGACAAGCCGCATGCAGATTATGGGTTATTTGCTTTATCTTCAGGAGCAAGGACGTGCGACGGCGACATTGTCCCGTAATTTGGCTTCTATTCGTGCGTTTTATCAATTTTTACTGCGAGAAAAATTTATTGATAAAGATCCGAGTGTAAATCTGGAATCTCCGAAAATTGAAAAAAAGCTGCCGCAGGTGTTGTCGGTAGTGGAAGTGGAAACACTATTGAACGGACCGGATACACGTCTTGCTTCGGGTATGCGCGACAAAGCGATGCTTGAACTTTTGTATGCGACAGGTATCCGTGTATCGGAACTTGTATCGCTTAATCTATCCGATGTGAATTTAAATATGGGCTTTATTAAATGTTTCGGTAAAGGATCGAAAGAGAGGATCATTCCGCTTGGACGCCTTGCGATTGAAGGCGTAAGCCGTTATCTGGAGCGCGGTCGGCCGATGCTCAAGAAGCGGGGGCAGGAAGAGGCGCTGTTTTTAAACCATCATGGCCGTCGCTTGTCCCGGCAGGGATTCTGGAAGATTATTAAGAAATACGCTCAGTTGGCCAATAGCCACAAAGAGATTACGCCGCATACGCTTCGTCACTCGTTTGCGACGCATCTGCTGGAGAATGGAGCTGATCTCCGTTCCGTGCAGGAAATGCTCGGGCATGCCGACATTTCGACCACTCAAATTTATACGCATGTTACACGCTCACGTCTGAAAGAGGTGTACGCCAAGGCCCATCCGCGGGCATAAAAAGAGGTACTTCGGGGTAATGTTTGAAGTGCCTTCCTTATTTTCAGTAAAAGATGTGAGGAAAGAAATTGGAGGTTAGAACAGATGAAGCGATTTAAGCGGATATTTCTAATCGTGTTAGATAGCGTTGGCATCGGCGAGCTGCCGGACGCGAAAGAGTATAATGACGAAGGGGCGCATACGCTCGGCCATATTGCTGAGAAGATGGGCGGTTTGAACGTACCGAATCTGGCCGGACTTGGACTTGGGCATATCGAGCGGCTCCAAGGTGTTTCCGCCGATGCGCCACCTATGGCCGCTTTCGGCAAAATGAGAGAGATTTCGCTTGGCAAAGATACGACGACCGGTCACTGGGAGATTATGGGGCTTCGTGTAGAGACGCCGTTCAAAACGTGGCCAAACGGATTCCCCGACAGTCTGCTGGGACCGTTCTCTGAGAAAATCGGGCGCGGTGTGTTGGGCAACAAGCCTGCCTCCGGCACGGAGATTATCGAAGAGCTCGGCGAAGAGCACATGAAGACGGGGGACGTAATCGTCTATACATCAGCGGACAGCGTATTCCAGGTCGCGGCGCATGAAGAAGTGGTACCGCTTGAGGAATTGTATAAAATTTGCCAGGTTGCGCGTGAGCTCACGCTTGAGGATGAGCACTCCGTCGTACGCGTTATCGCCCGTCCGTTTGTCGGCGAGCCTGGCCATTTTACCCGTACGGCTAACCGGCGTGACTTCTCGGTATCCCCTCCGGGCAAGACCGTAATGAATTTTCTGAAGGAAGCGGGTTTAGATTCCATTGCTATCGGTAAAATCTCGGATATTTATGCGGGACAAGGGGTAACCGAATCCATCAAGACGAAGTCGAATATGGATGGCGTGGACAAATTGCTGGGTACGATGAAAAAAGATTTCACAGGTCTTTCGTTTGTCAATCTGGTCGACTTTGACGCGCTGTATGGCCACCGCCGCAATCCAATCGGCTACGGCGAAGCGCTCGAAGAGTTCGATGCCCGTCTTCCGGAAATTCTCGATGCGTTGACAGAAGAGGATCTGTTAATCATTACGGCGGATCATGGTAACGATCCGGTACACCACGGTACGGATCACACCCGCGAATATGTGCCGCTGCTCGTATACCATAAGGGGCTTACAGGCGGAAAGGCGCTTGGTATACGCGAGACTTTTGCCGATATCGGCGCCACAATTGCGGATAATTTCGAAGTGACTCAACCGCGTTTCGGCACAAGCTTTTTGAAACAAATTACCGAGTAATAAAGTCTGCGGGAGGTAGATAGGATGTCGATAGCAGCACATATTGCAGAAGTCCAGGCTTATATCGCAAGCAAGACAGATGCAAAACCGGAAATTGGCTTGATTCTTGGATCCGGTCTGGGTGTACTGGCGGATGAAATTGAGAATCCGACCGTAATTCCGTACGGAGACATTCCGCATTTTCCGGTGTCTACCGTGGAAGGTCATAAAGGCCAATTGGTCATCGGTACGCTGGAGGACAAGCCTGTGGTGGCAATGCAAGGCCGCTTTCATTATTATGAAGGGCACGGGCTTGAGGCCGTTACGTTTCCCGTGCGTGTCATGAAAGCGATCGGCGTCGACAAAATCATTGTCACGAATGCAGCCGGCGGGGTGAATGAAAGCTATCGCCCCGGTGATTTAATGCTAATTAAAGACCATATTAATCTTACCGGCCAGAACCCGCTTATCGGGCCGAATGACCAGGAGATGGGTGTGCGTTTCCCGGATATGTCTACTGCCTACTGTCCGGATCTGCGTGCGATTGCGCGTAATGCGGCCGAGCAGAACGGTATTCAAGTACAGGAAGGCGTTTATGTGGGAATGCTGGGTCCAAGCTATGAAACCCCGGCAGAAATCCGCATGCTGCGCATTCTGGGTGGTGATGCGGTCGGAATGTCTACCGTGCCGGAAGTAATCGTGGCGCGTCATGCTGGTATCCGTGTGCTTGGCATCTCCTGCATTAGCAATATGGCGGCCGGTATCTTGCCGCAGCCGTTGTCACACGACGAGGTAATGGAGACAGCGGAGAAAGTGAAGCATACGTTCTTAACGCTAGTCAAAGCCGTGATTACGAAAATGTAGAAGTATTCAGAAAAAGCCTGAAACAACATGTTGTTTCAGGCTTTTTCTGTGAAAATCGTGAGAAAAGAAGGAGAGAATGTCATGGTGGTTCTGTATAAATAATACGAAAAACGTATATTTTTTTAAAATATACTGATAAAATCGCAGCATAGAAATTCCGAATAGCCATTCGTTTTAAGATGTAAGGAGGTCAATTGCTGTGAAGAAAAGTTTCTCAATCATGTTGAGCCTTGTTCTGCTGCTTATGTTAGCGCTTACAGGGTGTGGTGGCGGTAATGGAGAAAAAAAAGCGGCCGGCGGCAATACAGAAGGCAAAGTAATGCGGGTAAATAACTCATCCGAACCCGGCTCACTTCATCCGGCGAAATTGCAGGGGACACACGAATCATGGCCGCTTCGCCATCTATTTGTAGGTCTGACAATGAAAGAGCCGAAAGGGGATAACGGCGAATTCGAAGTTGTTGGTGCTATGGCGGAAAAATGGGATAGCAGCGAAGACAAAAAGACATATACGTTCCATCTTCGTAACGGACTGAAATGGTCTAACGGCGATCCGTTAACCGCAGAGGACTTTGAATTTGCATGGAAGTATGCATTGAACCCGAATACAGCTTCCGATTATGCTTATCAGCTTTATTACATTCAAGGTGCTGAAGAATACAATTCTTCCAAAGAAAAAGACCCGGCAAAATTAAAAGCCCTTGAAGATAAAGTAGCCGTAAAAGCAAAGGACGAGAAAACGCTGGAAGTCAGATTGGTAAATCCGACTCCGTACTTCCTTGAACTTGTGTCCTTCTATACGTATTATCCGGTAAATAAAAAAGTGCAAGAACAAAACAAAGATTGGGCTAACGATGCAAAAACATTCGTGTCTAACGGTCCGTTCAAGCTGACGGAATGGAAACATAAAGAAGGCCTGAAAATGGTCAAAAATGAGAACTATTTTCAAAAAGACCGCATCAAACTTGCCGGTATTGATTGGGCAATGGTAGAAGACGAAAACACGGCATGGCAAATGTACCGCTCGGGTCAGCTTGATCTGTCTTATCCGCTGCCGGGCGACGTAGTAGGTCAGTTGAAAGGCCAAAATGCTCCGGATTTCAAGATTGTTCCGGAATACGCAACATACTTCTATCGCTTTAATACTCAGAAGAAACCGTTTACTAATGTAAAAGTACGTAAAGCATTGGCAATGGCTATCGAGCGTAAGACCATTACGGAAAACATTACGCAGGGCGGACAAAAGCCGGCGTTTGCGCTTGTGGCCGAAGGTTCTGAGGATACAAACGGTAAAGATTTCCGTAAAGTTGGCGGCGATTACTTTAAAGAAGATATAGCGGAAGCGAAGAAACTGTTAGCTGAAGGCCTGAAAGAAGAAGGCATGGACAAAATGCCGAAATTCAACATCATGTATAACAACCTTGATCTTCATAAGCGCATCGCCGAAGCCATTCAAGAGATGTGGCGCAACAACCTCGGCATTGAAGTGGGACTTGAGAACGTAGAATTCCAGGTGAAAATCGATCGTGAACACAAACTTGATTATGACGTATCACGCGCAGGCTGGATTGCGGACTTTATTGATCCGATGACGTTTATGGACATGTTTACGAGTGTAAGCACGCAGAACGACACCGGCTGGAAGAGTAAATCGTACGATGCGGAAATAAACAAAGCGAAGCAATCAAGCGATGCGAAAGTTCGCATGGAAGCGATGCATAAAGCGGAAGACATCATCATGAAAGACATGCCGATTATGCCGATTTATTTCTATACGAAAGCCTACACGCTGAAAGAAAATATTACTGGCGTATTCACTCCGCCGGATGAATATCCGGAATTGAAGTACGCGGAAATCAAGTAATAGCGCATGAAATCAGGGGAATGCTTAAACTTAGGAGCGTTCCCCGTTTTTCAAGTAAAAATAGAATGGAGGGTATACGTTGTTACGATATACTTTACAGCGCTTGGGCTGGGCCCTCTTAACTTTGTGGGTCGTTGTGACTCTCACGTTTTTCCTGATGCATATGATTCCCGGTAATCCGTTTGCCAAGGAAGGCAAAATGCCGCCGGGGGTTTATGAGAACTTAATGAATTATTACCATTTGAATGAACCGCTGTATGTGCAGTACGGGCTGTATGTGAAATCTTTGCTTTCCCTTGATTTCGGTCCGTCTTTGAAATCGAGCACGATTACGGTGAATGATTATATTACAGAAGGGTTTCCGGTGTCCCTGCATCTTGGATTGCAGGCACTGGTTATCGGTGTAACGCTTGGTATTATTTTCGGTGTGATTGCCGCGCTTTACCATAACCGTTTTCCTGACCATGTATCTATGATTCTAGCGATTATCGGTATTTCTGTACCAAACTTTATTCTTGCAACCGTTCTGATTCACTATGTCTCCGTTGAATGGGGACTGCTGCCTGCGGCCACATGGGGCACGTGGAAGCATACAATTTTACCTTCGCTGGCGCTGGCCGCGATGCCGATGACGTTTATCGCACGCCTGCTGCGTTCGAGCATGCTTGAAGTGCTCGGACAGGATTATATTAAAACCGCCAAAGCCAAAGGATTGGCGCGCAATGTCGTTATTATCAAGCATACGCTGCGCAATGCGATTCTGCCGGTAGTTACCGTTCTTGGGATTATTACTGCAAATCTTGTTACTGGAAGTTTTGTTATCGAACATATCTTTGGGATTCCGGGAATGGGTGAAATGTTTGTTAAGGGCATTTTCAACCGTGATTATCCAGTCATCCTGGGTTCCACCATTTTCTACAGCGCGATTCTGATCTTCTTAATCTTCCTGGTAGACGTCATGTATACCTGGATCGATCCGCGCATCAAAGTTACAGGGGGGAGTAAGTAATGCAGCCTGAAACACGCTTAACCGCCGATATGTTCCGTCCTGTAACGGATAACTTTAAAGATGCGGAAAAAATTGAGCGCCCCAGCATCTCCTACCGGGCGGATGTATGGCGCCGTTTAAAACTGAATAAATTGGCGATGGCCGGTCTTTTTATCATCATCGTGCTTGTCATTATGGCGATTATCGGGCCGATGATTAGCGGCTATACCTACTATAAGCAGGATTTCACGGCCAGGAACCTGCGGCCGAGCGCGGAGCACTGGTTCGGTACGGATTCTTCTGGCCGGGATATTTTCACCCGTATCTGGTATGGGGCACGCATCTCCCTGTTCATCGGGGTTATGGCGGCATTTATTGATTTTGTGATTGGGGTTATCTATGGTGGTATCTCCGGTCTGAAAGGTGGCCGTGTCGACAATATCATGATGCGTATCGCTGAAGTGTTATATAGTGTGCCATACTTGCTGATGGTCATTCTTCTGATGGTCATCATCGGTCCCGGTCTGTGGACAATTATCATGGCAATGACGCTAACTGGCTGGATTCCGATGGCGCGTCTGGTGCGCGGACAGGTTCTACAACTGAAGGAGCAGGAATACGTTCAGGCGTCGATCGCGCTGGGCGCTGATGCAAAATGGATTCTCATGAAGCACATCCTTCCAAATACGATGGGACTGATTCTTGTAAACGTAACGCTGACCGTTCCGACGGCGATTTTCGCAGAAGCGACGCTAAGCTTCTTAGGTCTCGGGATTCCGGCGCCGCGCGCAAGCTGGGGAACGATGGCCAACGATGCGCTGGTAAGCTTGCTAATCGGAAACGCGTACCAGCTATTCATTCCGGGCTTCTTCATTTCACTCACAATGTTCGCTTTCAACGTATTGGGAGATGGCATGCGTGATGCACTCGACCCGAGAATGCGCAAATAACCTGAAAAGTAAAGGGTGAAAAACCTATGGAAAATATACTCGAAGTACGTGATTTGCATATCTCGTTTCATACTTATGCAGGCGAAGTGAAAGCTGTACGGGGCGTTAACTTTGAAGTGAAAAAAGGCGAGACGATAGGTATTGTAGGTGAGTCAGGATGCGGTAAAAGCGTAACTGCTCAATCCATTATGAAACTATTGCCGCAGCCGCCGGCGCAATACAAGCAGGGAAGCATTATGTTCAACGGCCAGGATTTGCTTAAGAAAAAAGAAAAAGACATGCAAAAAATTCGCGGCAATGAAATCGGAATGATTTTCCAGGATCCGATGACGTCGCTAAACCCGACAATGAAAATCGGGGTGCAAATTACAGAAAGTTTGATGAAGCATCAAGGCATGTTTGCGGGAGAGGCACACAAGCAGGCGATTGAACTGTTGAAGATGGTAGGTATTCCACAGCCGGATAAGCGGGTGAACCAGTACCCGCATGAATTTTCCGGCGGAATGCGGCAGCGCGCCATGATCGCAATTGCGCTTGCCTGCCGTCCGAAACTCCTGATTGCCGATGAGCCGACAACGGCGCTTGATGTAACGATTCAGGCACAAATTCTGGAGTTGATGAAAGAACTGCAGGATAAGACCGGTACATCCATTATTCTTATCACGCACGATCTCGGCGTTGTGGCTGACATGTGCGATCGTGTCGTCGTCATGTACGCAGGTGAAGTAGTAGAAACCGGTACGGTGGATCAGATTTTTTACAAGCCGCAGCATCCGTACACGAAAGGACTGCTGAAGTCTGTGCCGCGTCTTGATATGAATAAAAACGAGCCGCTTGAACCGATTATCGGCACGCCGCCGGATCTGCTTTATCCGCCGATCGGCTGTCCGTTCTTTGCCCGTTGTGAATATGCAATGGAAGTGTGCCGGAACCATAAGCCGGCCCTTGAAGAAATGGGCGAAAACCATCAGGCGGCCTGCTGGCTACACCACCCGTTGGCAGGCACCCGGAGGGAGGAATTCGCACAATGAAATCGACCGTAACGGAAATTCCGGTGCAAAATGGACAAACAAAGGACGTGCTGCTTGAAGTACGCAACCTGAAAAAATACTTTAACGCAGGCGGCGGTACGGTAAAAGCCGTCAGCGATGTAACATTTAATATTAAACAAGGCGAAACGCTTGGTGTAGTGGGAGAGTCCGGCTGCGGCAAATCCACAATGGGCCGTACCATTCTTCGGCTGTATGACGCGACCGAGGGGCAGGTACTGTTCGAAGGAAAGGATGTACACAAAGCGAGCCCGCGCGAGTTGAAAAAGCTGCGCCGCGATATGCAGATGATTTTCCAGGACCCGTATGCATCGCTCAATCCCCGGATGACGATTGGGGATATTATCGGCGAAGCGCTTGATTTGCACAAGCTGGCAAGCGGTGTGAAGCGCAAGGAGCGCATTCAGGAATTGCTCGGCCTGGTCGGATTGAAGCCGGACCATATCAACCGTTTTCCCCATGAATTTTCCGGCGGCCAGCGTCAGCGGATCGGCATTGCCCGTGCGCTTGCGGTAGGGCCAAAGTTCATTGTCTGTGACGAGCCGATTTCAGCGCTCGACGTATCGATCCAGGCACAGGTAGTGAACCTGCTGAGCGATTTGCAGGACAAAATGGGGCTGACGTATTTGTTTATTGCCCACGATTTGTCCATGGTTAAACACATGAGTGATCGCGTGGCCGTAATGTATCTCGGCAAGATTGCCGAGTTGGCTGTGAGCGAGCACCTGTATTCGAGTCCGCTGCATCCATACACACAGGCGCTTCTGTCTGCAATTCCGATTCCGGACCCGGAAGTGGAGCGCCGTCGTCAGCGTATCGTACTCAAAGGTGACGTGCCGAGTCCGATGAATCCGCCGAGCGGCTGTCATTTCCGGACCCGTTGTCTGTTTGCAATGGAGTCTTGCGCAAAAATTGAGCCGGTATGGCAGGAAGTCAAGCCGGATCATTTTGTCGCTTGCCATCTCTATAATGAAAAGATGATGGGGGCGGATGTTAGAAAGGTGTAAGCATAGAAAACCACCATGGTATCTCAGCCGCAACCCCGATATGAAAATCATGAGAAGAGCAGCTGACTTTTGTGATACGAAGGAAAAGAGAGAAGAGAATGAGGGGGTGATTTCAATGGGGAAAAAGGCGAACGCCTTTTTCTCCCCTGGATCTCATTTCCTCTTTCCCTCTTTTTCTCTTATTTTACTTCTACGGTCCATCCGAACGGGTCATCGATTTCTCCGTTCTGAACCCCGGTAATTGTATCGTAAAGTTTCATGGATAATGCTCCTGCTTTTCCTTCATTAATGGTCATTTCTGTATCCTTCCAGATTAGTCCGCCAATAGGGGAAATTACGGCTGCTGTACCTGTGCCGAAAGCTTCTTCCAGTGTTCCCGCGGCGTGGGCCTGATACACCTCTTCCATGGAAATCTTTCTTTCCGTAACCGGAATGCCCCAATTTTTCAGAAGCTGAATGACGGAATCCCTTGTAACACCGGCCAGAATACTGCCGTTTAGCGCAGGTGTTACCACCTCGCCATTGATTTTGAAGAAAACGTTCATACTTCCCACTTCTTCTACGTACGCTTTCTCCACGCCATCCAGCCATAGTACTTGTGCACATCCCTGTCTTTGTGCTTCTTCCTGCGCTTTGAAGCTTGCTGCGTAATTCCCTGAAGTTTTCGTATGACCCGTTCCTCCGTTGACGGCACGAACATATTTGCTTTCTACATAGATTTTTACCGGGTTAATGCCTTCCGGGTAGTAAGCGCCGACCGGGCAGAGGATGACCATGAACATATATGTGCGGGAAGGGTGAACACCCAGATACGGTTCCGTGCCGATGATGAACGGTCGAATATACAGAGACGTTCCCGGCTCCTTGGGAACCCAATCTTTTTCAATGGTAACCAGTTTTTTAATCGCTTCTACCAGAAACGCTTCGTCAACAGGCGGAATGCTCAGCCTTTCATTGGACAGGTTGATTCGTTTCATGTTTTTTTCCGGTCTGAATAAAAGGACTCTGTCATCCTTCGTACGGTATGCTTTCATGCCCTCAAATACCGCTTGTCCATAATGAAAGACAACGGCCGCGGGATCAAGGGTAATGGGCGCGTACGGAACGATTCTTGGCTGATGCCATCCGTTTTCAGGTGTGTAATCCATCATAAACATGTGATCTGTAAAATAAGTTCCGAATGTGAGTTGGTTGGGATCTTTTTTTGGCTTTTTGTTTTTTGCCAGTGTAATTTCGATAGGATCGTTCATAGTCTTTTGTGCTTCCCCCTCGTTCTTTCGTTTTAAACTTTATAATTAAACTTTACACAAATAGAAGAATAAAGTAAATATTTCGTCTATTTTGTGAAAGCAAAGTTTTTGCTTTATGGTGTGTCGGGTCCGGGAACCGGGTTTATTTTTAGTGTCAGGTATATAATTCCAGGTCTTGTGGCGACACTAGGTAGTATTCTATTTCACTTACTATTTCGCCTCCGTTCGTCGTATAGCGAATGAAATGGCAAAGAGCGAAAAGTGAATGATGGAGGGGACCAGTGAATGAAGAAGCTGTCTACTGTATTGTTATGTCTATTTCTAATGATATCGCAGTTCGGCGGATTGGCGTTCGCCCAGGAGAAAGGGAAACCGGCTGAAGATCAGAAGCAAGGAAACCAGAAGCAAGGAGACGCAGAGCTGGCGCCGAATGCCGTATCGGCTGTACTTATCGATCGGGATACAGGTGCCATTCTCTATGAGAAAAACGGACACAAGCCGCTGCCGCCTGCCAGCATCACCAAGGTGATGACGATGCTTCTTATCATGGAAGCGATCGATCGCGGCGAGCTGAAGCTGACAGATAAAGTACGAACAAGCGAATATGCTGCTTCCATGGGAGGTTCGCAGATTTTTCTTGAGCCGGGTGAAGAAATGACGGCCGACGATATGCTGAAAGGCATCGCGCTTGCATCCGGTAATGACGCGTCCGTTGCTATGGCAGAGCATCTGGCCGGAACGGAGAAAGCGTTCGTTGAGAAAATGAACGCGCGGGCCAAACAGTTGGGCATGGATGATACGACATTCATGAATTCCAATGGATTGCCGGTATCCGGTCACGTATCTTCCGCCCATGATATCGCATTAATGTCCCGCGAGCTGCTTAAGCATGAAAAGATTACGAAATATACGGGATTATACCAGGATTATCTCCGCAAGGATTCCAGGAAGCCGTTCTGGCTGGTCAATACAAACCGGCTTGTTCGTTTTTATCCGGGAGCGGACGGACTGAAAACCGGGTATACGTCCGAGGCGAAATACTGTCTTACCGCAACCGCCAAGCGTGGAAATATGCGCGTCATTGCTGTTGTGATGGGAGCGCCGGATTCCAAAATCCGCAATCAGGAGATCGCTTCCATGATGGATTACGCATTTAATCAGTACGATAGCCAGCCGCTCTACAAAGAGAATCAGGTTATTAAAACGGTACCGGTCGAAAAAGGCAAGCAGGAAACCGTCGACATTGTCGTACCATACCGCTTCAGTATGCTGGTGAAAAAAGGCGAAAAAGCTGACAGTTACCAGAAGGTCATTAATCTCAAAGCCGAATTGCAGGCACCGATTACAAAAGGCGTCAAAATCGGTGAAGTGTTGATTAAAAAGGACGGTAAAACGGTCAGCACCGTCGACCTGGTCGCTGCAAACAGCGTCGATGAAGCAAGCTGGTGGGAGCTGTTCAAGCGCGCAACGCGCAAAATGTTTGGCGGATGAGCATAGCGAAAAATCGGGAAAAAGGAGAACGATGCCATATTTCCCCGGTTTTTTTCTAGTTTTGTCGAGGGGCAGGAATCATGGTCGGCTTTGTAGAATCTCCTGATATCACTAAGCGAAGGAGTGGCCTGCGTGAGTTTGCGAATCGATATGGAAACAGTAAACGATGTGCTGATTGTCAGGCTGGAAGGAGAACTGGATCATCATACGGCGGATATGCTGCGCACGAAAATGGACAGACAGTTGAATGAGGAGCCGGTACAGCACGTTTTATTGAGTTTGGCAAATCTTCATTTTATGGATAGCTCAGGTCTGGGTGTAATTCTGGGACGGTATAAGCAGGTTGCGGCACGCGGCGGCGAGATGGTCGTCTGCTCGATTAACTCGGTCATCTATCGCCTGTTCGAGCTGTCCGGCCTGTTCAAGATTCTAAAAATCAAGGAGTCTGAACAGGAAGCGCTCCTTGTGCTGGGGGTGGCGTAATGCAAAAGAGGACCGAAAATAACTTCATGCGTCTGGAGTTTGCCGCCCGCAGCGAGAATGAAGGCTTCGCCCGCATTGCGGTCGCTTCGTTCCTATCCAGGCTTGACATCACGCTTGAAGAGATGGAGGAGATTAAAACCGTTGTCTCTGAAGCGGTTACGAACGCCATCATTCACGGCTATGAAGGAGATGAGACCGGCACGGTAATGATTGAGACGACCTACACTCCGGTCCGCATCGAGATTATCGTAGAAGATTACGGTATCGGCATCGCCAATCTCGAAGAAGCCAGACAGCCTCTCTTTACAACAAAGCCGGAGCTTGAGCGTTCCGGTATGGGTTTTACGATTATGGAGAATTTTATGGACAAAATGGAAGTAGAAACCGAGATCGGCCGGGGTACACGAATCCGGCTGGTGAAAAAGCTGGCCAAGAATGAAGCGTTATGTAATTAGGAGACATGCCGATGGAGACCAATGTAAGGAATGCCAACCATGTTTATCTATCCGATAAAGAGGTAAAACAATTGCTTGCGCAAAGTCAGGCGGGAGATACGACAGCACGAGATACATTGGTAAACAGCAACATTCGTCTGGTATGGTCGGTTGTGCAGCGCTTTTTGAACCGGGGATACGAGGCGGACGATTTGTTTCAAATCGGCTGCATCGGCCTTCTTAAAGCCATTGATAAATTTGATTTGACTTTTGATGTAAAATTCTCGACATACGCGGTACCGATGATCATCGGAGAAATCCAGCGCTTTTTGCGTGACGACGGTACGGTAAAAGTGAGCCGGTCACTTAAGGAAATCGCCCACAAGGTTCGGCGCGTTAAAGATGAACTGTCCAAAGAACTGGGCCGGCTGCCTACAGTGAAAGAGGTAGCGGAAGCGCTGGAGATTACGCCTGAAGAAGTCATCTACGCCCAGGAAGCGAACCGCGCTCCGTCGTCCATCCATGAGACCGTTTTTGAAAACGACGGTGATCCGATTACGCTTATGGATCAGATTGCGGATAAAGAGGAGGACAAATGGTTCGACAAAATCGCGCTCAAAGAAGCGATTGGCAAGCTGACGGAACGTGAGCAGCTCATCGTCTATTTACGGTATTACAAAGATCAAACCCAATCCGAAGTCGCCGAACGTCTCGGCATCTCCCAGGTTCAGGTATCGCGCCTTGAAAAGAAAATCCTAAAGCTTATGAAAGAGCAGATCGAAAAATAACTTTCGATCTGCTCTTTCTTTCTCCTGTGAAATTTTAGAGGTGAAAGACGTGGGGACAATGTCTGCTTTGCATACCTTCCTCGTCCTCTACAAATAATACGGACTGTAAGGAGGGATGGCGTATGGCTGGCCCAACTCACGCGTATGTAAAGCTAAAAGGAAAAATTCAACTGC
Organism: Aneurinibacillus sp. UBA3580; assembly: GCF_002375825.1. Lineage (NCBI taxonomy): Bacteria > Bacillati > Bacillota > Bacilli > Caryophanales > Paenibacillaceae > Aneurinibacillus > Aneurinibacillus sp. UBA3580. Next base: position 38,173 of record NZ_DFMZ01000090.1, on the reverse strand, counting down.
CTCCGGGCGAGACGGTGCGCATCCGGCATGTGGCAGAGATGGTCACGAACAGCCCTTCCGAAGCAGCCATTCGGGATACTGTATTGCATACCCTTTGCAAAGAAGACGGAAAACGCTATGTCGTTGATATTATTCAAGTAATCGACGCTCTGCAGCGTACTCAACCCGAGCTATTGGTCCACAATATCGGACCGGAAAATATGATAATTGAAGTGCTGGTGCCTCAGAGAAACATCAATATTGTATTGGTCGTTTTCGTCTGGATTGTGCTCTTCATCGGATCCGGACTCGCCATTATGAATTTCCATACGGACGTCAGCATGCTTGAAGTGCACCAGCGAATATATGAACTGGTCACAGGACAGAAAAATATGCATCCATTCATCATTCAGATTCCATACTCGTTTGGCGTCGGTGCAGGCATGATTTTGTTCTTTAACCATCTGTTCCGCAAACGGTTTAATGACGAGCCCAGCCCATTAGAGCTTGAGATGTTTCTTTACCAGCAAAATGTAGACGAATACGTGCTTATGAATGAGGCTCCCGGAGCGAAGAAAAAATGATAACCCAACTATTTCTCGCTCTTGTGGGCTTAAGCGGCGGATTTATCGTGGGTGGAGGTATTGTTGCACTTATTACAGTGCTCGATTTAATTCCCCGGTTTGTTCAGATTACGAAGACGGATAAGTATCTGCTTCATTATCAATGGGCGGTCATTCTTGGTGCGTTTTTTTCTACCGTATTCGATTTTTTTTCTCCCGGGCTTAACCTTTCGCCTGTCCTGCTTGGCATTCCTGGC
>NZ_DFMZ01000090.1:28507-37267 GCF_002375825.1 Aneurinibacillus sp. UBA3580 | reverse complement strand
GCATTCCTGGCGCGTTTATGGGAATCTTCGTCGGGTTTCTCGCCGCTGCGCTGACCGAGGTGCTGAATGTAATTCCGATTCTTGCCAAGCGAATTCAGCTATATGAGTATCTTCAACATTTTATTATGGCATTGGCCTTTGGCAAAATTGTCGGTTCCCTGTTTCACTGGCTGATTTTTCTTAAATAATTTTAGAAAGGGAGGGGAAGTGATTATGGCTTCTTCTGTTAAGACACGCAACCAAGAGCGGCTTGCCAAAGCGCAGAAAGCGTACAATGAGCGTGCAGCCAAATACAAGCCGAAACCGCCCTATCTAAAGAATATGACGAAAGCGTTTCTCGTCGGTGGTGCTATCTGCGCATTCGGACAGATTATATCTGATTTTTATATTGGCTTTTTTAACTTTACCAAAGAAACGGCAGGCGATTCGACGGTAGCAACACTCATCTTTATTTCGATCCTGCTTACGGGCCTGGGCATCTATGATAAACTTGGGCAGTTTGCCGGTGCAGGCTCGGCTGTTCCCGTTACGGGATTCGCCAATTCGATGTCGTCGGCTGCAATTGAGCACCGTGCGGAAGGACTTGTCCTGGGCGTAGGCGGGAATATGTTTAAGCTGGCGGGTGGCGTTATTGTGTATGGCGTGGTGGCTGCGCTCATCGTGTCACTGCTTAAATGGCTCATTATCAAAGTGTAAGGGGGAAGCGGAATGAAAGCGCAGCATCAATGCGGACGACAAACGTGGAAGTTTTTACATGACATTCGCATTCAGGGGAGCGCTGTAGCTGTCGGTCCGCTTGAAGGAGAGGGGCCGCTGGCCGCAGAATTCGATCATATTCACCCGGACATGTACGCCGGACAGGCGTCCTGGGAGAAGGCGGAACGGTATATGATGTATCAGGCGGTACAGACCGCGATTAAAAAAAGCAATTTGCTGGAAAGCGAAATCGATATCGTACTGGCAGGAGATTTATTGAATCAAACAATCTCGTCTAATTTTACGGCCAGCCAGCTCAATATTCCGCTTATCGGTATGTTCGGTGCCTGCTCCACATCGATGGAGACTCTCTCCGTTGGCGCGGCGCTAATCGATGCCGGCTATGCATCGTACATAATCGCCACTTGCAGCAGCCATAACTGCACGGCGGAGAAACAATTCCGCTATCCGACCGAATACGGCGGACAGAAGCCGGAGTATGCCCAATGGACGGTGACGGGGGCGGGCGCTGCGGTGGTCGGACGCGGCGGCGCCGGGCCGCGCATTACGCATGCCACTATAGGCAAAGTAGTGGACATGGGAATTAAAGATCCGTTCGATATGGGAAGCGCCATGGCGCCTGCGGCTGTAGATACGCTCTCTACGCACTTTCGTGATACGGACCGCATGCCCTCGGATTACGATTTGATTGTGACAGGAGACCTGGGCAAAGTCGGCTATGCGATTTTAAAAGACGAAATGAAAGATCTGGCGTTCGAGATGACGCCAGTCTACAACGACTGCGGTCTGATGATCTATAGCCCGGATCAGCAGGTATTCTCAGGAGGGAGCGGCTGTGCTTCGAGCGCTGTCGTTACCTATAGTTACATTATGAACCGTCTGAGAGAAGGAAGCATTAAGCGTGCGTTAGTCTGTGCTACAGGTGCGTTGTTCAGCCCGGTTAGCTACCAGCAGGGAGAGAGCATTCCATGCATCGCGCATGCGGTAGCACTCGAAGCGGTAGAGGAGGTGTGAGGAATGGGACAGGTGGCGATTGCCTTCCTTGTCGGCGGCGTAATCTGTGTGATCGGTCAGGCGCTGCTGGATTTCGCGAAATTCACTCCTGCTCACGTGATGAGTATTCTTGTAGCGTCTGGAGCAATCTTGGACGGGCTTGGTCTGTACGATCCGTTGATTGAATTTGCGGGTGCCGGTGCTACGGTGCCGATTACAAGTTTTGGACATGCCCTCTATCACGGTGCGTGGCAGGAAGCGGAGCAGAACGGGGTCATCGGCTTGATTGCCGGAATCTTCGAAGTGCCGAGCGCCGGTATTTCAGCCGCCATTGTCTTTAGTTTTTTTGCTTCCCTTATTTTCAAGCCGAGAGGGTAAAGAAATGGAACCGCAAACACAGAAGAAGCGCCGCATCATTATAATTACGGACGGAGATATCGTGGCACGCGATACGGTGGAGGAGGTGGCACGCCGCATCGGAGGCCGCTGCATCTCCCGTTCGTCCGGCAATCCGACTCCGTTGACGGGCCCGCAAATCGTAACATTGATTAAGCGGGCCAAACATGATCCGGTGCTGGTTATGTTCGATGACAACGGGGATATGCGGATGGGAAAAGGGGAAGAAGCTCTGTATTACGTAGCCAAACATCCTGACATCGAAGTGCTGGGCGCTATCGCTGTCGCTTCCAAAACGAAAGGAGCCCTTGGTGTCAAGGCGGACATTTGCATCGATCGGTATGGACGTAAAGTCAAGCGTCCCGTCAATAAAAATGGGTTCGTAGAGGCGGGAAGCGAAGCATACATTATAGGGGATACGGTTGATGTGCTGAACATGCTGCACATTCCCGTTATTGTGGGCATCGGCGATATAGGAAAAATGAAAGGAAAAGATGAAGCGTGTGTCGGCTGCCCGGTAACGATTTCGGCTGTCCAGTTTATTCTGCAAAAAAGTGGTTATTTCCAAAAACATCCAGGAAATTAGCGAAAGAAATAAAATGCGTAGTTGTCATGTTTTCGCATGATGTGGTACTGTATAAGATATTCAATGGGTACGTAACGAGGAGGAAGCGGAGTGTTTTTACACGGAACGAGCAGAGTAAACGCGAGAGGACACTTGGAGATTGGAGGATGCGATACGACCGAGCTGGTCCGTACGTACGGCACACCGCTGTACGTATATGACGAAGCGCTGATTCGGGAGAAATGTCGCGCCTATGTTAAAGCGTTCGAAGCAAGCGGATTTCGGTTTCAGGTCGCCTATGCGAGCAAGGCATTTATGTGTATGGCAATGTGCCAGCTGGTAATGGAGGAGAATATGTCGCTCGACGTCGTGTCCGGCGGCGAATTGTACACCGCGCTTAAGGCTGGTTTTCCAGCGGAGCGCATCCATTTCCATGGCAACAATAAGACGGAAGAAGAGCTTTCCATGGCACTCGATGCGGGGATAGGCTGTTTTGTCGTAGATAACTTCTTTGAATTGGAGTTGCTTCATGACCTGGCACAGAAAAAAGACCGCGTCGTGCCGGTTATGCTTCGCTTAACTCCTGGAATTGAAGCCCATACGCACGAATACATCTCTACCGGTCAGGACGATTCGAAGTTCGGGTTCGGCGTAGCGAGCGGTCAAGCGCTGCAGGCGGTTAAGCGGGCCCTCGACAAACCTTTTTATAAACTGCTCGGCATCCATTCGCATATCGGTTCGCAAATTTTCGAGACAACGGGATTTATCGGTGCGATTGAAGTGCTTAGCGCGTTTCTTGAACAGGTGCGGGATGAGACGAAATACGAAGTGGAAGTGCTAAATCTCGGCGGTGGTTTTGGCATTCGATATACAGAAGAGGATGATCCGCTGCCGGTAGGCGAATATATAAAGGTGATTACAGAGGGAGTGCGACGCCAATTTACAGCAAGAGCGTATCCGTTACCGGAAATTTGGATTGAACCGGGCCGAAGCATTGTCGGGGATGCAGGTACGACGCTGTATACAGTAGGCTCGATCAAAGACATCCCCGGTATCCGCAAATATGTCGCGATTGACGGCGGTATGTCGGATAATATTCGCCCGGCGTTGTACCAGGCAAAGTATGAAGCTATGCTGGCTAACCGGGCTGGGGAAGAGGCGGAGGAAACGGTATCGATTGCGGGCAAGTGCTGCGAGAGCGGCGATATGCTTATCTGGGATTATGCGCTGCCGAAAGCGAACCCGGGTGATATTCTGGCTGTTTCCTGTACCGGGGCATACGGCTATTCCATGGCCAACAATTATAACCGTATTCGCCGTCCGGCCGTCATATTCGTTAAAGACGGAGAGGCCGAAGTCGTGGTGGAACGTGAAACATATCAGGATCTTGTAAAAAATGACCGGGTAGTTCCGCGTGTGCTAAGCCGCACAATTTAATGTAGAAAAAGGCGAAGGCCTTTTTCTTCCTTGGATCTCATTTCCTCTTTCTCTCCTTCTTTCCACACGATTTTCACATAAAAAGGCGGAGCCGCAGGGTTCCGCCTTTTTATGTAAGAAGATGTTACGATTCAATGCCGGCAGCAATATGCGCGGCGATTTCCTGCAAGTCGCTCGGCGTGTATTGATCGTTATGCTCTTGAAACACCGGATGGAATCCGTCTTCTTTGCCGTAGCGCGGCAGAATATGCATATGGTAATGGAAAACGGTTTGTCCGGCGACTTTGCCGTTGTTATTCAGCAGGTTTACTCCTTCTGCGTTGAACTGTTTTTTAATCGCGTTGGCAATTTGGGGTACGCAGGCGAACAGGTTGGATGCGACTTCAGGCGTTAGCTCGAAGATATCTTGCCGGTGAATCTTAGGCACAACGAGCGTATGCCCTTTAGTAACCTGACTGATGTCTAGAAATGCTACCACATGCTCATTTTCATATACTTTGGCGGAAGGAACTTCTCCTTGAATAATTTTGCAAAAGATGCAGGTTGGATCGTGTGACATCGTATCATCCTTTCCGTTTTCTTTCTATTCTATCATTATTTGTTTACAGGATAAATATAGGAGGTTGCTCATTATAAGACTGTTTATGTTTAATGCTAAAATGCATTTGTTGATTCTAAAATGCATTAAATAGATTATTCAACAAAAACTTAACTAAATCATTTATCATACAATTTTTGTTTCTCTTTTTGATGCATGTATGCATTACACCGTTTTGACTTATCTGATTTTTATACATTTTTAAAATTGGTACAATATTTGCTATACAATATTTTGAAGTTTAAAATAAAACGTATTGTTTCAGGCAGGAGGAACGTGGATGGCAAAAGGGATGGACTTATCGATTCGGAAGGCGACCAAGTATTATGGAAGTTTCAAAGCGGTCGACAGCATAAGTCTGGATGTCAGAAAGGGTGAGTTTCTTACCATTCTGGGGCCTTCCGGATCAGGAAAAACATCGTTGCTTAAACTCATTGCCGGTTTTGAAGAAGTCAGCAGCGGAGCGATTTATTTGAACGATCAGGACATTACAAAGAAGAAACCGTACGAACGGGACATTGGGATGGTGTTTCAAAATTATGCCCTTTTCCCGCATATGACAGTAGCCGAAAATATTGCGTATCCACTTACACTGCGCAAAGTACCAAAACATGAAATTCGCGAGCGCGTTCAACGGGTACTGGACATGGTTCATATGGATCATTTGGGGAGCCGATACCCGAAGCAGCTCAGCGGGGGGCAGCAGCAGCGTGTCGCGATTGCCCGGGCGATTGTTTTTAACCCGCCGCTTTTGCTGTTGGACGAGCCGTTGGGAGCGCTCGATAAAAATCTACGAGAGCGCATGCAGCTTGAAATTAAGCATATTCAGGAGAAGATTGGGATTACCACGATTAGCGTGACGCATGACCAGGAAGAGGCATTGACTATGTCCGATCGAATCTGCGTTATGAATCAAGGACGCATCGAGCAAGTTTCATCGCCTGAAGAACTGTATCAACTGCCGTGCAACCGCTTTGTAGCCGAGTTTATCGGCGAGATCAATTTGTTGGGAGGTGAGGTGACAAAAAGAGACAGAGATAGTTCGGTCGTACGGCTATTAGACGATACCTCTGTCGTATTTTATACGCATGGGACGAAGCCGGAACAGGAGAAAGTATTTATCGCACTGCGTCCGGAGAACATTCATCTGGCCCGCGAGTCCGGTGAATTTGAGAACACACTTCTGGTTCAAGTACAGGAAAAAATTTATCTGGGAGAGTCAATTAAGCTAAAAGCCAAAACGGCGTTTGACCAGGAGATGACGGTTCGAGTACCGGTGGCAAATGCGGCACAGCTTGCAATCGGCCAGGAAATTCTGCTGGGATGGAGCAGAGCGGATATGATTACAATTCCGTACGAAGCGGACGCCAGCTAACACAAAAAGGGGGATGGGAACCATGAAGAAAAAGAAGAGAAGATTATTTGCAGGATTGCTTACTCTCGCGCTTAGCGTAACGATGACTGCCTGCGGTGGCGGAACAAGCACAGACAAAGCGGCTTCTGCACCGGAGGGCAAAAAAGCACAGGAGCTGGTGGTCGTAGACTGGGGCGGAGCATCTTCAGAAGCGGCCAAAAAAACCATATACGAGCCGTTCGAGAAAGCTAACAATGTGAAAATTACCGTCGTGTCCCCGACAGATGTAGGTAAACTGAAAGCCATGGTGCAGAGCGGCAGCGTCGAATGGGACGTCGTGAACAGCGACACGGACGTTGCACTCCGTCTTGAAAAAGAAGGTCTGCTTGAAAAGCTCGATTATAACATCATCAAAAAAGACGATATCTATTCGAACCTTGTAACGGATTACTCTATAGGATTGCAAGTGTATTTCACCAATATTGCATACAATACAGAGGCGTTTAAACCGGGCAGCCAGCCGAAAAACTGGGCAGAATTCTGGGATACGGCCAAATTCCCCGGACCTCGTTCGCTATACAAAAATCCGGTAGGTACGCTGGAAGCAGCCCTGTTGGCTGATGGCGTAGCACCGGATAAGCTGTATCCGCTCGATGTGGACCGCGCATTCAAAAGCCTTGAAAAGATTAAGAAAGACGTGAAAGTCTGGTGGGAAGCAGGCGCCCAGCCGCCGCAGCTGCTCGGCACGAAAGAAGTGGTACTCGCTTCTGCATGGAACGGTCGCGTCTCTGCTGCCAAAGCGCAAGGCTCACCGGTTGACAACGAATTTAGCCAGTCGCTTGGTATGGCTACATCCTGGGTTATTCCGAAAGGTGCGCCGCACAAAGATCTGGCACAGAAATTTATTGCTTATGCGATTTCCCCTGAAGCGCAGGCCGCCTACTCCAATGCCATTGACTACGCACCGACCAATAAAAAGGCGCTGGAAAAGCTATCAGATGACGTGAAGAAGCGCATTGGCCAAACGCCGGAACGCGTAAAGTCGCAAATCTTTATCGATAATCGCTGGTGGGTGGATAACTACGACAAGATTAACGAGCGTTTCAACAAATTCATGCTTGAATAGACAGACAGTGCCAGGCTGAAGGAGGCGTGAAGAGATGACTACAAAATTAAAGACAGAGGTACCGGTGCCTTCCCTGGCACCTCCTCTGCACCGTTTGGTCGGAATTCCGGGATTGAAATGGCTTCTTTTGTTAATTCCTCTCGCATATACGGTGCTTTTACTCTACTATTCGATGATAAGTGTCCTAAAGCTTAGCGTTTATGATGAAAATGGTTTTACGCTGGAGTATATTCGACAGGTATTTACCGAACCGCTGTATCTAAAAGTGCTGGGCGTAACACTAAAGACTGCATGTATCGTAACGGTGGCAACCCTTCTTATTTCATATCCAATCGCATATTTGCTGGTTGTAATGGAATCACAGCGGTGGAAGAAGGTTGTCATGTCGCTTGTTATGATTACGTTATGGATTAGCCTGTTGGTGCGTACGTTTACCTGGACGGTCATTCTCCAGGATCAAGGTGTGATTAACAAAATGCTGATTTCGCTGGGACTCATATCGGAACCGATAAAACTTCTATACAATACGACCGGAGTTGTTGTTGGAATGACGCACATTTTGATTCCATATATGGTGCTAAGCCTGTATGCGGTCATGGAAGGAATCGATCGCAGGCTTGTGCAGGCGGCCCAGGGGATGGGAGCGCGCCCCTGGCAGGCGTTCATTCAGGTATTCTTTCCGCTTTCTTTACCGGGCGTATTGTCAGGCTCCCTCATCGTATTTGTACTCGGGCTTGGCTACTTTATCACGCCAGCACTGTTAGGTGGACAGGGGAATATGATGATTTCCAAATTGATTCAAGAAAACATACAGACAACGCTGAACTGGAGCATGGCCTCTGCCATTTCTCTTGTACTTCTTCTGGCAACGTTCTTGCTTCTAGGGTTGGCGGCCTGGGTATCCCGCATGTCTCCTCTGCTGAAAGGAGAGAAATAACATGTGGCTGCGCATTTACGTTGTCCTTATCCTTTTTATCATCATCGCTCCTATTCTCGTACTAATTCCTCTGTCATTCAGCTCGCAAATAACATTTACGTTTCCGCCGCCGGGCTATTCGGTGAAATGGTATGAAGCGTTTTTTGATAATTCCCAGTGGATGGATGGATTATGGCGCAGCGTGATTACTGCGCTGCTCACCGCAATTGTGGCTACGGTTATTGGCACGATGGCTTCGCTTGCGGTGCATCGATTGGAGTTTCCGGGGAAGAAAATTTTTACCAACCTTATCGTAGCCCCAATGGTTATTCCCGTTATTGTTGTCGGGATTGCCATGTACCATACGTTTTCTATGTATAAGCTGACCAATACGATTCCAGGGCTGGTATTGGCGCACTCCATTCTTGCGCTTCCCATCGTCTTCGTGACGGTATCGGCAAGCCTGAAAGGCATAGATCGCAATCTGGAATTGGCGGCATTGAGTCTTGGTTCAACACCGATCGGCGTATTTTTCAAAATTACGCTGCCCCTGATTCGCTCAGCGGTGATTGCCAGCGCGCTGTTCGCATTTATTACATCGCTCGATGAAGTTGTTGTTTCCATTTTCATTGCGGGAGCGCAGACAAAGACTCTTCCG